>CACZOE010000036.1 GCA_902782695.1 uncultured Lachnospiraceae bacterium
CTGCAACAAGTGGGCACTTGAAGAACTTCTTAACAAGAACTGGAACTATGATGGACAGTGCAATCCTTTCCAGGCTAAGTACATTGATGAAGTTATCAAGAAGCTTGAAAGTGGACAGTCTCTTTCAGAGAAGACAATCATCATGGAAGAGAAGGGCTTTGATGCAACAACAATCACTCAGGAAGATGTAGACAACTACGGTATCTAATCCGATAGAACAATCTTAAGGGGTGCGGCATATGCGAAGCAATGTCGTGCCCTTTTTTTGAAAAAAAGCTACTCACAAAGAATAGAGGTGGAATTGTGAAAGATAAGGCAGTTCTTGAATTACATAATATTCATAAAAGCTTCCCCGGCGTGCGTGCACTGCAGGCGGTTGACTTTACTCTTTGTGAGGGTGAGATTCATGCTCTGATGGGCGAGAACGGAGCAGGAAAATCTACCCTCATCAAAGTAATAACCGGTGTATATGAGAAGGAAGAAGGACAGATATTCCTGAAGGGCAAGGAAGGTGAGGTACATATACATTCACCACAGGATGCTCAGAACGTTGGTATCAGTACGGTTTATCAGGAGATTACACTTTGTCCGAATCTGACTGTTGCAGAAAATATGTATATCGGAAGAACAAAAGGAAATATCCAGAACTGGAAGAAAATGAATGAGGATGCGGATAAAATCCTGAAAACTCTAGATATCCCGGCAAAAGCTACGCAGCAGCTGGCCAGCTGTTCACTTGCGGTTCAGCAGATGGTAGCCATAGCCAGAGCAGTGGATATGGAGTGTAAGGTTCTCATACTTGATGAGCCGACTTCTTCTCTGGATGAAAGTGAAGTACAGAAACTTTTCGGTCTTATGAGAGATCTCAAATCCAAGGGAGTTGGAATCATATTCGTAACACATTTCCTTGATCAGGTATATGAGGTTTGTGATAAGATCACAGTTCTGAGAGATGGAAAACTTGTTGGGGAATATGAAATAGAAAATCTTCCGAGAGTTGAGCTGGTTTCCAAGATGCTTGGAAAAGAGCTGGATGACCTCTCTGATATCAAGGGAGATTCGAAACCATTTGAGTCAGACTCGAAGGAAACTCCTGTTCTTGAAGCTAATCAGCTTCAGAGTGATGCCGGAATCAGTCCATTTGATTTCTACATCAGAAAGGGAGAAGTAAATGGATTCACAGGACTCCTGGGATCCGGACGTAGTGAATGTGTAAGAGCTATCTTCGGTGCTGACCGAGTTATAAATGGTAGCGTAAAGAAGAATGGAAAAGTTGTGAAGATATCAAAACCTCTGGATGCGATGAAGAATGGAATCGCATATCTGCCTGAGGACAGAAAGGTAGACGGTATCATCGGAGATCTGTCTGTAAGAGAAAATATAATTCTTGCAGCTCAGGTTCTGAGAGGCTTCTTCAAACCATTCTCAAAGGCACAGACTTATAAACTGGCAGAAGAATACATTAAACTGCTGGATGTAAAAACAGCTTCAGCTGATACACCTATCAAATCTCTTTCAGGTGGAAATCAGCAGAAGGTTATACTTGCAAGATGGCTTCTGATGCATCCGGAATATCTGATTCTGGATGAGCCAACCAGAGGAATCGACGTAGGTACTAAAGTAGATATTCAGAAACTTGTTCTGAAGCTTGCTTCAGAAGGAATGAGTATCACATTTATCTCATCAGAAACAGATGAGATGCTCCGTACATGTTCAAGACTGGTAGTTCTCAGAGACAGAAAGGTTGTTGGAGAACTAAGCGGTGATGAGCTGACGCAGAGCGGAATCATGAAGACTATCGCAGGACAGTCTGAAGAAAAGGAGGCAAAGTAATGGGAAAGAGTAAATTCACATTTAATAAACAATTGCTTATACCTATCGCTGCAATAGCAGCACTTGCCCTCTTTAATCTGATAGTTGATCCATCATTTTTCAAGGTTACACTGGGAACCAACAGTGCAGGTGATCCTGTACTTTCAGGATATCTCATTACCATTCTTGACTATGGTTCAGAACTGGCTATCCTTGCTATAGGAATGACACTTGTAACGGCTGCCTCCGGTGGACAGGATATCTCAGTAGGTGCAGCCATAGCTATCGCAGGAAGTGTGATACTGAGAGTTCTCTGTGGTAATAATTCCAGACCTGATGAGCTTCAGGCTCCTATAATAGTTGCCTTTCTGGTAGCCTGTGTAGTGGCAATGCTCTTTGGTGCATTTAACGGAATCCTTGTAGCGTATTTCAAGATACAGCCGATGGTTGCGACGCTGATCCTTTTTACAGCCGGACGTTCTATCGCAGCCTGGATAAACAATAATGAGCTCCCTATTATCAGCGAGCCTTCATTCGGATATTTCGGAGGATACATTCCTGGAATTCCGATTCCGACACCATTCTTTATAGCTATGGCATGTGTAATAGTTGTCATGCTGGTTCTGAAGTTTACAACTCTCGGACTTTATACACAGTCAGTAGGTATCAATGAGAGTTCTTCAAGACTGAATGGTATCAATCCTCAGTTTGTTAAGTTTATCACATTTGTAATTCTCGGACTTTGTGTAGCAGTTGCCGGACTTATCAAGGTAAGTCGTCTGTCTACCATCAACTACTCCGTAATTGCAAAGGATATAGAAATGGATGCCATCCTTGCTGTTGCTCTTGGTGGAAATGCACTTAGCGGCGGTAAGTTCAACATGACAGCATCCATCCTCGGAGCTTATGTAATTCAGTTCCTTACAACAACACTTTATAAGATGAATGTTCAGTCAGATGCACTTTCAGCATATAAGGCTGTTGTAGTTATCGTTCTGGTAGTACTCAGTACTCCAATCGTTAGAAAGAAGCTTTCACAGCTGGGAACAAAGCTCTTCGGTAAGAAACTTCCACAGAAGGAGGTGGCTTAACATGGGAGCAAAAGCAGAAACAAACAAAAACTCAGGCTTTGGAGATAAGTTCAAGTCATGGTTTGGAAGAACCAGCGATACAAACCTGCTGCTTACGATCACAATAGTTGTTTTCTTCCTTATGTACATCGGAGCAGTATTATTTCAGGGACAGGGCTTCCTGAAACCACAGACATTTTTCAATATCCTTAATGCAAATGCGGCACTCATCATTACCTCCTGCGGACTTAGCATCGTAATGATCTGTGGTGGTATCGATATCTCTGTCGGTGGTGTGGTTGCACTTGTCAGCATGAGCTGTGCAGTATTTCTGGATTTTCATAATGGAAGTATCATAGGTGCTATCGGAATAGCTCTTCTGATCGGACTTGCATTCGGTGCGGTTCAGGGCTTCCTTGTAGCTTATCTGGATATACAGCCATTCATCGTTACTCTGGCAGGAATGTTCTTTGCACGTGGTATGACAACCATCGTACATACGGCACCATTTAACGTAGAGAACGAGGCATTTGTAAAGCTTAAAGATACAAGAGTTATAGTACCGGGCTTCGGTTCTGTAAATAAACTTGGAAACTATGTAAATGCATATGTGGAGATCGGAGTTGTTGTAGCCATCCTCATAGTTATCATTTTCTTCCTTGTCCTCAGATGGACTAAGCTGGGAAGAAGCTTCTATGCAGTGGGTGGAAACAGCCAGAGCGCACTTATGCTTGGTATAAATGTGAAGAGAACCAGATTCTTATCACACCTTATATGTGGTCTTCTGGCAGGTATTGCAGGTTTTGTATACTTCCTGCACGTTGGATCAGGATCAGCATCCCATGCATCAGGAATGGAAATGAATGCTATCGCATCATCCATTATCGGTGGAACCATGCTGACAGGTGGTGTAGGTAACATCATCGGAACTCTGTTCGGTGTTCTCTCACTTGCAACTATTCAGAATATCGTTTCTTCAGCAGGTCTTGACCAGGCTTGGTGGACAGGAATAACCATAGCAGCAATGCTTTGTATCTTCCTCGTAATCCAGAGTGTGGTTATGGCAAGAAAGAAGAAGCTTTTAACAAAGTAATTAAGTATGATAACCTTTAACCTCTTTTGAAATACAAAAGAGTTATCCCGGCAGAAGGATTAGAACAACACTGCCGGGATAATTTTATGAAGAGATTTAAAATTCATGGTTTATGAGACGAATTATTTCGTACTTTTTTTTCTTGCTTTAGAAGCTCTTTATAATATGTAAATAAACGGTCTATACCATCTCTGCTAAATTTATCAATTCTAAGCGAGAATACTCCGTCTTCTATAAGGCGGGGATGAATCGCACTAACGGGCTCTAAAAATCTATAATAAATCGTCTATCTTTCATTGAAAAAGATGTCTCAATATGATA
>CACZOE010000037.1 GCA_902782695.1 uncultured Lachnospiraceae bacterium
CAAATGTAACAATACCTTTATTCATCTCTTTATGATAGAAGGTTGTACATATTCCATCAGCGTACTCAGTAATATATGATTTCAGCTGAAGCTCTTCATCAAAAGCATCATTACAGTATCTCAGATAATTCTCAAGAGTTTTCTTGGATTCTCTTGGAATACTGTCATAGCTGACATACATTTCAAAATCTTTATAAGTCAGACTTGGAGCATAATACTCTTCATCTGTCTCTTCATTTATTGTTTTAACCCAGTCCTTAGGAAGCTTATGAATATAACCATCTATCTGGTTATGTACATAGGTGTACTGATACTGAAGTGAAGCAGGATCAATAACTTTATATCTAGGCTCTTTACCCTTTTCCTTTCTCTTTTCAGAGATTTCTGTATAAAGCTTATCCTTTTCCTCGAATTCCAGCGAATCAGTATGCTGGCTGGCATATTCTACTCTGTCATAAGCCTTCATGGCATTTTCATCACCAAGATCAGCCAGCTGCTTATACCATGCCATAGCTCTGTCAAGATCAATAGGAATAATGAATTCACTCTTATTACCATATTCATCTATACGTGAAAGACCGTTTTCATAAATAGAACCAAGGTTCATGTAAGCAGACTTAACACCTAACTGTGTAGATTTTTCAAAAAGGGAAATAGCCTTAGAGAAATTCTGCGCTTCAAGATACATCTTCGCAGTCTTATAAATCATCTCCGCATCATTTGAAAGATTGGAATATTTCTCAAGATATGTAGCCGCTTTGTTTAGATCTTTTTCAGTTTTGGCATTGGAATATTTTCCATTTTCGTAATATTCGCTAAGAACTTTCAGGGCATCAAGACCGATGTTTTTATAACTCTGATCATTGAAACCGATATCAGCAATTCCCTCAAGTATGACTACAGCTTCATTGCCATTGGCATTTTCCATGAGGCTCATAGCTTTATCATACTGAAGCTCTACCGAACTTTTGTTTGATTTATTTCCGCCGGCAAATCTGGTTATTGCAGAAAACTTATCTTTGAGGTTACTAAAAAATCCCATTCCTTGGTTCCTCCAGCATTAAAACATTTATAGTTAAATGCCATTATAACATAATTCCTGCCTGCAAGCAATAAATCTTAACTCTCGGTTGTCATATATTTTATGATAGCTTCAACTGCATCGATTTCATCTGAACCATCAGCCTCTACACTGATTTCTTCATTATTGCAAAGGCCAAGACTCATCATACCCATTATACTTTTAGCATTTATTTTTCTTGTACCTGACACAAAATAAATGTCACTAGCATATCTGCTCGCTGTCTGAACTATCTCTGCAACAGGACGTGCCTCGTCAAACTCATGAATGTTAATGGTAAAATTCTTTTGCAGCATCTTAATTTCTCCTCTTAATCTTTTTGATTATTCCTTAACTCCTCTGCTATCTGGCTTAATTTACGCAGTCTGTGATTCATTCCGGACTTTCCAACTACAGGAGTAAATAACTCTCCTAATTCCTTAATGGAAAGTGTGGGGTACTCAAGTCTGTAAATTGCTGTTTCCTTCAAAGAATCACTTAACATATCAAGACCACCGTTATCTCTTATATATTTTATATCATCTATAAGTTTTGCAGCGGCACTTGCTGTTTTTGCCAGATTGGCTGTATCACAATTAACCTCACGGTTAACTACGTTCCTTAGATCTTTATATATTCTGATGTTCTCAAACTCCATCATGGAATTTGCGGCTCCCATAACACTTAGAAGTCCGGATATGGTGTCACCATCTTTTATATAAATAATGTACCGGTCTCTTCTTTTTGAAGTCCTGCAGGATAAATGTTCACTTCTAATAATGGAACTAAGCTTATCAGCTTCATTTTTACTCACAAGGGAAAGTTCCATCTGGTAATTTTTTTCAGGACTCCCCAGATAACCTCCGGCTATAAATACACCTCTGAGATATGATTTTTTACAGCAGCTTCTTTCGGTAACAAACGAATCTACCAAAAGTCTGTTTGATAAATCATCAGAGACTTTAAGTCTTTTATAAATATCATTTATCAGCTCGTCTCTTGAAATAACAAGCTTACGATGGTGCATTTTTTCATTAACCAGAACTATATCATCAGCCTCGGTTTTAAAAACAATAGAAAGTAGTTTTTTTATAAGCTCCTCGAGCATTTCATTTTCAGCTCTTATGATCAGAACTTTTTTTCCATCTATGTCTTCGGTTCTTCCATTTACGGATAGAATACCGGCAAGTTCTGCATATTTACAATGTATTGCTTTAGGAATTATCTGACATAGCTCTTTTTTTACATCTGAAGAAAATGACATCAATTCTCACCCTTTACATATGTATCATTTGCTATATCTCTATGAAAAATCCTGACAGAATAAGGAAGCTGGGACATTTTCTGATATAATCCATTTGCTACAGTAACCGATCTGTGCCTTCCACCTGTACAACCGATTGCTATCACGAGCTGATGTCTGTCTTCATGTTCGACAAATTCTTTAGTCACAAAACTCATCATATCACTGAGCTTATCTATAAATTCAGGTCCGGAATCTGTACTCAGTACATAATCCTGAACTTCTTTATCATTTCCAGTCTTTCGTCTAAGACTTTCCTCATAATACGGATTAGGCAAAAATCTTACATCAAAAACAAAATCAGCATCCTGAGGAATTCCAAATTTATATCCAAACGACATAATGGTTACAATCATATTTGTATAATCTTTGTCATTTGAAAAAATCTTTACTATTTCAGCTTTTAGCTCTCTGGTGAGTAGACGGGATGTGTCTATTGTATAATCCGCAGATTGCTTAAGAAAATCTATACGATTTCTTTCTTCATTTATTCCATCTTCAAGAGACTGTCCTCTGGCAAGGGGATGCTCTCTTCTTGTTTCTTTATATCTTTTTACAAGAGATTTGTTAGACGCGTCAAGATAGAGAATCTCATAGTTAAATTTATCTTCACGAAGCTTATTTAAATAATGACTGAGAACCCCGAGACCCTCGCCGTTTCTGATATCAACGCCAATGGCTATTTTATCATTTTCAAAATTATTATCTATTGAAAGTGCAACAAATCTGTCAAGCAAGGCAACTGGAAAATTGTCAACACAAAAATACCCCATATCTTCCAGTGATTTAAGAGCCGTTGATTTCCCCGCACCACTCATACCTGTTACTATAATAAAGCGCAAAACTTCTTCTCCTTATAGCTTTTAAAACTCACCGATCAGTTTAACTTCAGTTTCAAGACTGACTTCATATTTTAACTTTACTTCTTCCTGTACCTTCTTTATAAGGTTATAAATATCTGAAGAAGTTGCATTATCATAATTAATGATGAAACCACAATGCTTAGGACTTACCATAGCCCCTCCAACACTTGCTCCGGATAGTCCGCTATCCATGATAAGCTTTCCGGCAAAGTACCCTTCCGGTCTCTTAAAAGTTGAACCGGCACTTGGATATTCCAAAGGCTGTTTGCTTCTTCTTCTTTCTGAAAAATCATCCATTCTGGCTTTTATTTCAGCCTTATCACCCTTTTTCAGTTTAATTGTGATTCCAAGAATGATCATATCTTCCAGCATAGCTCTGCTATGTCTATAGGAAAAGTCCATATCCTCAGCAGGAATGGTCTTTACTTCATCATTCACATATACTTCTACAGAAACTGCTACGTCTTTTATCTCTCCTCCATAAGCACCTGCATTCATGTATACAGCACCACCGACTGTACCTGGAATGCCATGAGCAAATTCAAACCCCTCAAGACTATTCTCAAGAGCAGTTGATGCCACTTTGGAAAGTACTGCTCCAGCGCCTGCAGTAATAGTATCTCCCTCAACTATTATATGATCAAATCCATTTCTTATATCTATTACAGGCTCTTTTACGCCACTATCAGATACAAGCAGATTACTTCCATTACCAATAATAAGAGGTTTTTGTTCTTCTGATCTGCAGATATTTAAAACCTCTTTTAATCCCTGAATATTATAAACTTTATAAAATTTGTCTGCGTTTCCTCCCGTACGAAAAGTGGTATGCAGACTCATTGGTTCATTTGTTTTAAGCTCGTAATTCATATATTTACCATTAAAAAAATAATAAGACTCTTGATTTAGTAATTATGTCATATATATCGAATCACTGACACACTTGACATAATACCATTGAAGAGTCTTATTTTTCAATATTAAAAATAGTTAAAAAAATACATTAAATATATGTTTTACTGTATATTATCACTATGTAATTACAGTATTGCTGCAGCACCACCATACATACCTGCATCATTTCCCAGTGTAGCAAGCTTAAACTCTGTATTTCTGCATGCATGGAAAGCATATTCCTGGTAATATTTTTTTGTGGCATTTATAAGGATTTCTCCCGCCTTGGAAACTCCACCACCTATTACAAAGGCTTCAGGATCAACTACAGCAGCAACATTTGCGAGAGCATATCCAAGCCTTCTTCCATGTTCTTCTACAAGATCAAGAGCCAGATTGTCACCGCTCTTTGCAGCATCAAAGATCTCCTTTGCTGAAATATACTTAACTTCTCTTAATTTTGAAGGTTTATCTGAGGTCTGAAGAGCCCTGTTAGCAAGTCTGACTATACCAGTAGCTGATGCATACTGTTCAAGACAGCCTTTCTTTCCGCAGTTACATACATCCTGTTCATCTAGATCTATGGTCATATGACCGATTTCACCACCTGCACCATTCACACCAGCAAGCATTTTACCATTTATTATTATACCGCCGCCAACTCCGGTTCCAAGAGTAACCATTATAACGCTGTTATAGCCTTTTCCGCCACCCTGCCAGTACTCACCGAGGGCTGCCATATTGGCATCATTTCCAACCTTAACAGGAAGACCTATAATACTACTGAGTTCATCGGCTGCATTAAATATACCCCATCCAAGATTAACACATTTAATAACTGTTCCATCTTCTTTAACAGGACCAGGAACTCCCATTCCAACACCACTTACATCATCCTTAGAAATGCTCTTTTCTGCAAGTTTATCCTCTATAGATTTTGCAATATCAGATAATATAAAAGCTCCACCATCATCAGTTCTGGTAGTGATCTCCCACTTCTCTATCAGGTTTCCTTCTGTTGAAAAAAGACCTATTTTAACTGTTGTTCCTCCAATATCTACTCCAAAAACGTAGTTTGCCATGATGTATATTCCTCCTGAAAAATATTGTATATATTGTTATTTATTTAATCCTTTAGTAACACGATTATAAAGCTCCTGAGCTGCATTATAACCCATCTTCTTTTGTCTGTGGTTAACAGCAGCGGATTCAACTATGATTGCCAGATTTCTACCCGGTCTTATTGGAATTGAATGAGATGTAACTTTTGTACCAAGGAACTCGACAAAGTTATCATTAAGACCCAGTCTGTCATAATTGGCATCCTTATCCCATTCCTCAAGTTTTATAACAAGATCGACCTGTTGTGAAAGCTTTACACATTCAACACCGAACATGGTTTTTACATCAATTATACCGATTCCACGAAGCTCAATGAAGTGACGTGTAATCTCAGGTGATTCACCAATAAGAGTGTCATCACTGATTTTTTTGATCTGAACCACATCATCAGCAACAAGTCTGTGTCCTCTCTTAATGAGTTCCAGCGCAGCTTCTGACTTACCTATACCACTATCCCCCATAATAAGAACACCTTCACCAAAAACATCAACCAGAACAGCGTGAATAGATATTCTTGGAGCAAGTTCCTCATGAAGATATCTAACAGTTTCATGCACAAATGAAGATGTTGTGGCTGAACTGGTAAGTACCGGTATACCATGCCTGTTACCTGCCTCTACAACAAAATCATAGGGTTCAATATCTCTACAGAATACCAGACATGGAATAGGAAAACTGAAAAGCTTATCAAATATATCGATATTTTCTTCTCTTGTATGCATATCAGCAAGATAAGCATGCTCTACATTTCCGCATATCTGAACTCTGGTGGTATCAAAATGCTCAAAAAAACCGGCCAGCTGTAAAGCCGGTCTGTTAATATCCGGATCACTGATAAGTATTTTATCTGTATCAATATCCGGTGTATGATTCTTCAGATTCATTTTTTCAATGAGATCCGTGAGTTTTACACAATACTCCTCCTTCATAAATCCTCCCAAATTATATTAATTCGTTACCGATAAAAACCAATATTTGCTTATTTTTTATAATCTTGTATAATTATACTATTATAAATAAAAAGTGTCAAAATTTATAAAGGTAAATCAGATGAAACTTTTTAACATAGAAGAAGAACTTGATAAGCTTCCAAATTCGCCTGGTGTATATATTATGCATGACGAAAACGAAGCAATTCTTTATGTAGGTAAAGCAGTAAATCTTCATAACAGAGTTCGTCAGTATTTCCGTTCAGGTCATGGACATAACAATTCACCCAAGATCCTGAAAATGGTATCAAAGATATCATATTTTGAATATATTGTTACATCATCTGAAATGGAAGCCCTTATACTTGAGTGTAATCTGATCAAAGAGCATCGACCGAAATACAACACTCTCATGACCGATGATAAAGGCTATCCCTATATCAGGATTACAATTAACGAGGATTTCCCACGCATTATGATGAGTCATCAGATGAAGCGTGATAAATCCTTATATTTCGGTCCATATACTGATGGCAAGGCAGTTCATGATATCATAGCCCTTCTAAAGAAATTATTCAAAATCAGGAATTGTAATAAATATATAATTGACGGAAAAAACCAGGAACGCCCCTGTTTATATAATCAGATAGGCATGTGCAGCGCTCCCTGTTCAGGAAATGTCTCAAAGGATCAATATAAAGAGCAAATCAATGAAGCTATTCGTTTTCTTAATGGAGATACTAAAAGTATAGAATCCAAGCTTAAAGATGACATGAAAAAAGCTGCAGAGAACATGGATTTTGAAGCAGCTGCCGAATATAGAGATTTAATAAAAAGCATAAACTCCTTAAACGAAAAACAAAGAGTTAACAAAGTAAGTTCAGATGACAGAGATATAATAGCTCTTGCCAGAAACGAGGAGGATGTTGTTGTTTCCATATTTTTTATAAGAGACGGCGCACTCATTGGCAGAGAAAATCATCATATGACTGCTGATGAATCTGAAAATGATTCTGATATAATCACTGAATTTATAAAGCAATATTATATTGGAACTCCTTTTATACCAAAGGAAATACTAACAGTAATAGACATAAATGAATATGATCTCATATCAGATTATCTATCTGAAAGAAAAGGACAAAAGGTCATTATAAGTACTCCTCAAAAAGGAGAAAAGAAAGGACTTATAAAGCTTGCTGAAGATAATGCAAAACTTGTTCTTGCTCAGGATATAGAAAGAATTAAAAGACTGGAAAAAAGAACCACAGGCGCTTGTCAGGAAATAGCTGATATTCTGGGAATCAAATCCGCCTCAAGAATGGAGGCTTATGATATATCTAATATTTCAGGATATCACTCAGTCGCTTCTATGGTGGTATTTGTTGATGGAAAACCAAAAAGAAATGCCTATAGGAAATTCAGGCTTAAAACAGTTGAAGGTCCGGATGATTATGCTTCAATGAAAGAAGTTTTATCCAGACGTTTTACAAACGATACTATAGGTCAGTATCCTGATGTAATCATGATGGATGGAGGAAAAGGTCAGATACATATAGCCGAAACTGTGCTCAGTAGTCTTGGAATCGAAATTCCTGTTTGCGGAATGGTAAAGGATGATAATCATAGAACCAGAGCGCTGCTATATAACGATCAGGAAATAAGTTTTAAAAACGGCAGCGAAGCTATAAATATGATAACTGCTCTTCAGGATGAAACCCACAGATTTGCAATTACTTATCATAAACAGATAAGAAGTAATGAACAGGTAAGATCAATCCTTGATGATATTAAGGGAATAGGTCCTGCCCGTAGAAAAGCACTGCTTCTTTACTTTAAAGAAGTTGAGGCCATTAAAAACGCTTCTATAGAAGAACTTGCCAGTGTCGAAGGTATGACCGAAAAAGCTGCTATACAAGTATATAATTTTTTCAATTAATTGGGGGGGAAAAACACAATGTCACGATTTTTATTTCCAACAGAGTACTATGATTCAACCTATGCTATAAATTTCGAGAAATACTATAAGGAAGGTTATGATACTATTCTATTTGATATAGACAATACTCTGGTTCCGCATGATGCCATGCATAACGAAGCATCCAGAGAATTGTTCAAAAGACTTAAATCAATTGGGTTCAAAATTTGTTTTGTTTCAAATAATGATGAACCAAGAGTAAAAGAATTTAACGAAGAAGTTGGGGCTGAATATATATATAAAGCAGGTAAACCCAAAGGCCAGGGATATATAAACGCAATAAGAAAGCTAAAATCTCAGAGATCAAAAACCCTTTTTATAGGTGATCAGTTATTTACAGACATCTGGGGAGCAAATAACGCCGGTTTACACGCAATACTTGTTAACCCGGTAGCTCCGGAAACAAAATTTCACATAGTATTAAAACGAATACTTGAATACCCGGTAAAAAAATTATATCTGATAAATCACAGCATAAAAAAATAGTGTTATTAAAAGAAAGAGACGAAGCATCGCTTCGTCTCTTTCTTCTCTCCCGCCAATTAACTCTTAAAGAATATCTGCTCTAAGTTTCTTAAGAACCTGGAATGTTTTTGTTCTGATTTCTTCTGCTTCAAAAAGTGAAAGCATAGTATCCATATCAAATTTAGTCTTCATGAGAGTATCAATCCAGTCATTTACATAGTCCTTAACGTATTCAACATTGTCATCAGACTTATCTTTAAGAATGTTCTGTATATTGTTAATATTCTCAACTACTGAAGGTGTAGCAGTTACATTTGAGCTGGATGATGACTGTGAACCTTCATCTGAAAGTTCTATCACTTTACCAGTCTTTGTAATGATAACCTTCTTGTTTGGAGTAGTTTCTGGCTTTGGCGCAACTCCACCACCCTTTTTATCGATAAGCTTCTCAGTAGCCTTTATGAGACATACTACAGAATAAGTAGCCTCCTGAGGAGTCTGCTCTGAATGTCCCTTGCTCTCATACTGATGCCACAGCCACTCTGATTTAAGAAGCATCTCTTCTATCTTGGAATCATCAAGAAGTTTCTTGAGATCTGAATCCATACTGGATACATTCTTAGCACCAAAGAGACCGCTACGGCTTGACTGAGAACTATCACTCTTCTTGTATTTTGAAGGAACAGCTACATTTTCAAATGTCTTTGTAAGCTTCTTCTCTGCTGACTTTGGATCATAATCGCTGCTGATAATGGTAATCTTTCCACCATTAAGACCATTAACGATCATATCTTCACATGCCATAAATACGAGAGTCTTCTGACGATCATCAATCATCTGCTTAATTTCATAATTGGTCTTTGACTTCTCGAGAATAGCATTCTTACGAACCTTAAACGCTTTAATCTTCTCTTTAATACTAAAGAACATCTTCAGAAGAGAAGGATTAGCATTTACATAGTCATTTATCCATGTGATTTCAACATACTGATGCTCTATCTTGTTAGAAAGCTCATATACATTATAACCATCAAATACTACATTCAGTGTAGTGAAAAGCTTTTCCAGAATCTCATACTTTTCTTCCCAAGGTCTTCCTGATACATCCGAATTTACAAGCTCTTTGATTCCACATTCATAGAATACAAGGTTGTATTCATAAAGACCTTCGAAAATATTTGTCTTACCTGTAAGCTGAGCACCAGCACCAAGAATCTGAAGGTTTTTCTTCATATCCGGCTCATTCTCAATATAGAGATAAACCTTCTTTACGAAAGCTGAAACCTCTCCGATAAGTGTATCAATTCTCTTATTATAAAGCTCCTGCTTTGAAATAGCTGTAAGTACATTTCTACTAAGAACGCTTGTATCCTGAGTGCTGTTAACATTTCTGATAAGCTCTTTAAAGCTCTCATATACAGCCATGTTGTCAATAGGAATGTATTCAGCATTAAGTCCGTAGAATTCAAATGCCTTATTGTAATCTTTATTAGCGATAAAGGTATTGAAAAGACCTATAGAAAGCTGAGTCTTATAGTCATTTCCTACATGAGGATCTTCAACAACATAATCATATAAAACTTCAAGATTGCTAAGATATGCATCTGAATTAGCCAGGGATGTAGGAAGTCCCATATCCATAACTACATTTATAAGATCAAGATATCCCATAAGAGCTTTATCAAAGTTCTTTGGTCTATCGTCATCCTCAAGTATCTGATAACTTACATTAATAAGAAGTGGGGCAATACGCTCACCAATGAGACGCATAGCTTCACCAAATTTTTCTCTCTGATAGAGATATATAAGCCATACACTGTATCTGTATATACCAGTCGTGTTGATTGGAGCATCGATATCAGCAGGATCTATATCCCCATAAACAAATTTGAAAAGTGGCTCAATCCACTCATCAATCTCATATCTTCCCTTTGCTTTGATGTTTTCATCAACAAATTCACCAAGTTCATAGAGCTTTCCACACTGTGACTTAACATCTTCGTCAACAGACATAGTTTTAAGGTCGAAATTGCTATCTTTTAAATAATCAATTACAAGAGCATAAAAGCCATCCTCAACCTGCTCATTCAGGAATCTGATAAGTAACCCCTTATTATTCGAAGCCGCTATGGATAGTACATTATTATCACTGCCCGTAATATTAGCTGGTAAAGCCATATACCACTCCTCCTCATATCTTAATAACTTTTTCTTTAGAAATCACCTAAAGAATCAACTATAATTTTACTTTAATTGAAAAAAAGTGTCAACGTCATTTTGGCAATTTTTTACATAAATATTTGTTAGTTTTGCACAAGTCCTGCCATTTTTAATATAGCCATAGCGTTTCTGGTAGTACATCTTCCATCTTTTATCTTGTAATCGAACTTTAATGTATTGTTCTCATAGTATTCTTCAAAATGATAATTGTTTACTTTACCAGAACTGATTTCCAGTTCACAAAGCTCAAAATCGTGAGTTGTAACTATTACCATGGCATTTCCAGCAGATAGTTTTGTTAATGCTTCTTTAGCACCAACTATTCTGTCAGCTGAATTTGTACCCTTAAATATTTCATCAATCAGGCAAAGAGCTGGTACATCGCTCCTTTGCTCTACATATTCAGCCATTTCTTTAATTCTGAGAATCTCAGCATAAAATGTAGATATTCCACCTGAGACATCATCCATAACTCTCATGGATGTAAATATTTTCATAAACGGCATTCTAAAAGATTCAGCGCACACCGGGCTACCAGTAAAGGCAAGAACCATGTTTATAGCTATAGTTCTCATAAATGTGGTCTTACCGGACATATTTGAACCTGTAATAACTGTAAGCGGTCCGGATATGCTGGCATCATTACTAATAACAGTGTCCTGAGCAAGAAGTGGATGATAAAGTCCACTCATGTCCAGTATCAGATCCTTTGAATAAACAATTTCAGGCTTAGTAGTCTTTCTGATCATAGATAGAACAGCCAGAGATTCAAGCTCTTCTATGTCAGATATAATATCTAATGACTCTTCAAACACATTTTCATTTTTCTTATTCCATTTAAATGCGGCCAGCGCAATATAGTAATCCCAGCCAAAAAATCCGGAAAGAACCATATGAACAATAGGATTAAATGATATATTATTAAAAGCCCCAATGGTTCCCAGTTGCTTAATAGCTGTAAGAAGACCATCATGTCCTTTCACTCTTTCATTTATACCTTTTAAAAGTTCTGATTTAAACTCTTCTTCAGATATAAGTTCAAGAAGTCTATAGTAATCTCCTGCTGCACTACCGTATTTAGTAAGCGATGCAGTCATATCTTCTAATATGGTCTGTGGTCCCCACGTCAGAATAAGACCTGCAATAAATGAAAATAAAATTCTGCCAGGATTTAAACCTTTTGAAAGGACCAGGACGATCATAACTATATTTATAACTGGTACAGCCACCATAAGAAGATACATCCAAATAGGGAAGCTTTCCAGTTTCTTTTTCTTTTCTGCATTTTCCTCAGTTATCTCTTCTGTATCATTATCCGGATTATTTAAAGCCTCTTTTTCTTTTCTCTGAACAATTCTTTCAGAGGAAGATTCAAAATCCAGAAGAAAGGACTCTTTTTCAGCAAGCTCAGTTATAGCATCATATCTCTCATTAATAAATAATGAGGTATCTCTTGTAAATGTAAGGGAATCCGCAAGTTTTTTACGGCCTTTTTCTGTATGTGCAACATTGATCAACTGAAAAAGAGACGAAGGACCAAGCAGATCCAGATCATAAGCAATCAGGGGTGTCACATTTTTCTTAAGAAAATCAGAACCATCATCTTTAAACTTTTTCCACTGCTCATTAAATCGCATAAGATATCTGTTTATAACAGCATTTTTAGCCTTAAGCGAAAGCAGCATTTCATCAATGTTTGCATGATATCTGACAAGACAGATAAAACCAATAACTGATATAACAAATATAACCATGGGTATTATGCTCTTATATTTTACAAATACAAATATTGAAATTAGGGCAATCAGAAAAACAACAAGTCTGAACATAGCAACGATCGAAAAACGCTTATCAAGCCGGATTCTTTCAAGTTCAATCTCTTTCTTTTTTTCTATAAGTCCGTCTTTCATAACAGATCCTCCGAAACAAATTTCTAACTTACATAATTTAACATAAATAACAAAACTTTAAAAGTGTTTATTGATTTTTTTAAACCCTTGTCTTAAAATAAATATAAATTTTAGGAAAGGCAGGTTATTACTTATGGCAAGACGTGGACTTTTAGGAGGATTACTTACAGTTACTACTGCAGCTGCAGCTGTTGCCGGAGTATGTTATCTATTTAAGGAAGAAATAAAAGAAACCAAAACTTATAAAGATCTTGATGAAAAATATGATGTAGATAAAAAGATAAAGAAATATTCTGAAAAAGCAAAAAATACAGCATATGATCTTAAGGATAAAGCTAAAGTTGCTGCTAAGGATATTAAGGCAAAGGCTGAAGACTGGAAGGCAAGCAACGATGACAGTATATTTGAAGATGATGAGATCATAATAGATGGAGACGCTTCCGAATCTAGAGATTATGTTTCTATAAAGAGTGATTTTGAAGAAAAAGCCGAAGATATAAAAGATGCTGCAGCTGATAAAGCTGAAGATATCAAAGACGCTGCAGAAGAAAAAGTTGAAGAAGTAAAAGAAGCCGTTTCTGTAAAGTCAGATGATATTAAGGACGCTGCCGTTGATATCAAAGATGCTATTTCAGATAAAGTTGAGGATATCCGCGACATAACAGATAATATCGAAATGGATTAAAAGTTTCTATATACTTTTAAAGGGTTGATTCTTAAAAAATGGCAGATAGCTATCAACTGATAGTTATCTGCCCATTTTTTATCTTGATTTTTTCACAGAATCTTTATTCACAGATTCCTTAGATTCTATATATTCTTCTGCTTCTTCCGATTCCTCTTTCTTTTTATTTTCATAATGGTTAGCTGTGATTATAGAACTTATACATAGATAAGCAACCAATAACCCCAAGAGGACTATCGAAACAATCTTTGCCAGTCTTATAAGAAATATTCTGAATGCCGGAAATTCTACCTCACTAAGTATAATACTATCTATATATTCATTAAGTGTCTGAGGACCAAGCTTCAGCATTTCGTTATACTCAGTTTCAATATAATTACTTATAGCCTCTTCCCTTACTAGTCTGACTCTTATATCAGTAGAGCCAGAACCAAGGGAAGCCGCTGTTTTATCAGTAAGGGCAAGAATTATAAGATGATCCTTATTATTTAATATATAATACTGACCATTTTTCTTATCATTCTGAATCACATCGAACCCGGCGTTATCCGGCTTTTTATCCAGGCTTAGTTCAACATTATTTCTTCCAAGTTTGAAATAAAGGCTTATATCAGAAAGATCATTTAGTCTGTAAACTTTATTATCATCTAAAAGTTCCAGCTGACTTGAAATAAAAAATAATGAAACAAGGATTATAAATGCCGGAAGCATATATATTAAATTTCTGAAAAAAATCCGCTTTAACATCGCATCTTTTATTTAGCTACAATATTTATTATCTTACCCGGAACATAGATTTCTTTTATTATCTGTTTTCCATCAAGTCTTGAGCCAAGAGCCTCTTTTGCTGCTGACAGAATTTCATCTTTGGAAGCATCAGCAGGAACATTTATGGTAAGTCTTGTTTTGCCCATTACCTGAACTGGAAGAGTTATCTCATTACTTACCAGATGCTTTTCATCAAACTCAGGCCAGCTCTCATCAAATACTGAAGAAGTTCCACCAAGAACCTCCCAGAGTTCTTCACCAATGTGTGGAGCAAATGGAGCTATAAGTCTTACAGCTGTCTTAAGAGTTTCCTTATCTACACCCTCATCCTTTGTAAGCTCTACAAATTTATTATTGTATTCCATAAAGGCTGATACAACAGTATTCAGATTGAAGCTCTCTAAACGTTCTGTTACAGTCTTAACAAAACCATTTCTAATTCTAAGCAGCTCTTCTGTTTCGGCAACATCTCTGTCGGCATTATCTATAACAACGTTATAG
>CACZOE010000038.1 GCA_902782695.1 uncultured Lachnospiraceae bacterium
GAAAGATTTAAACGTTAAAGCTACAGCATGTCACATTTTATATATTGTAAAAGCAACTATAATTTTGGTTGCTTTTTTTGCTGTCTGCCTGTTTTATCAGGGAACTCTGGTAAATGCGGCAGAAGAGGAACTGACATTCACTGATGTAAATGATAATGTATGGACTTATGTGGTGATGGAAGATGGTAATCTCATGCTTACCGGATGCACTCTGAGCAAAAAGGCTCCATTAGATATACCGGAAACTATAGATGGAAAGACGGTTACAAAGCTGGGAGAATATGCTTTCAAACAGAATCAGCTGATAACCAGTGTCACAATGCCGTCAACCATAACAGAGATAGGCAGGGGAGTTTTTTACAATTGCAATTACCTAAGAAAGGTTGTACTGTCTCCCAATATTAAATCTATCCCGCCTTCGTCCTTTAGCTTCTGTACACTATTGGAAGCGGTTGATTTTAATGGGACTGAAGTACTTAAAGAGATTTGTGGCAGCACATTTGGAGCAACAAGAATTGAACATGTAAGAGTTCCGGATAGTGTTACTTCAATAGGATACCATTCATTTGATAATATAAATTTTCCTGAGAAGCATCTTAGAACTTTTATATTTCCGGCGGGTATGACGACCCTTGGAGAGAACTATACAATGCCGGCGTTTTTTATGAATTCGCCTTATATCGAATATGTTTATATTCCATCAACTGCTACTAAAATATATGATAATGCTCTTTTGCTTGATCATGAAAAGAATTTGTATGTTCCGAAGATTTATGGTTTTGAAGGTAGTGATGCCAAGGATATAGCAGATGAACATGGACTTACTTTTATTCCTCTGGATAGTCAGTTCAGTGGTATCAAATATGATCTTTACTACGCAGATGGAGTTATTACCAGAAAATCAGACGGACAGAAGAAAAAATCTTTTACAAATGTGGCAGTGGGAGCGGAGTTTGCTGTAAGCAATCCGGATAATGTAAATGTTCCTGGTGATAAATACATTTACGGATGGAAAGCTAAAACAGAGATGACTTCGACGAAGGGTTCATCCACGAAGGTATATAAATTTACAGATATTCTGGACGGAAATAGTTTCACGGTGGATAAACCTGCGGGGGCAGGTGGAGATCTGCTGGATGAACTTATCGAAAATCTTGAAAATCCTGGAACTTATACCTATTCGGGAAAAGTTACATTTGAACCTATACTTAAGAGTAACATCCAGCGTAAAATAAAGGTAAATGACGGAACTGCCGATAAGACACAGGCAAAGGAAGGTGATGTAGTATCCATCACTGCGAAAAATAAGGAATCAGAAGGTCTGCAGTTTTCTCACTGGGAGTGGACAAAGGCAAGTAATATAGAAACTATTACTGAGAAAACATCGCCTGGCACATTTGAAATGCCGGATAATGATGTGGAACTGACGGCCGTTTATAAACCAATGCCCACTTATGATATAAAAGTTTCAATTAGGGACAGGACCTTGAGTGAAAAGGATCTGGCTACGGTTACGCTTAATACTGAGGCTGGCTATAAAGGACAGCTGATAACTGGAACCGTTTCTATAAATAAAGAAAATAGAGGTTATAATATATGCAAGGATGGATGCGGTGTCAATGGGGCGGTTCTGAAATGGACGAGTGACACTGAGTTCGAATTTATCATGCCGGAGAAAGCCACTATAGTTCAAATCATGATAAATGGTTTTGTGATTGACGATTCTGATGAAGGAATTGTGGCCGATCTGAGATATCCAAACGCAAATTTGAGTTTCTTTGGATATGGATATGTTTACCAGGAAAGCTTCAATGAAATCATTAGTTATCTGATTTCAAAAAATGAGATAATCTGTACTGATTCAGATGAGTTTATGAATATAGATTTAGATAAAGATTCCAGCCCGGACATTTCGTATAATGCCTCTTCTGGGGAGGTCAGGCGTCTGGATACTAACAGTGTTGGAGCATTATGGAACTATAAGCTACAGGAGGAAGACTTGGATGTAATTAGTACAAAGCTTGCGGAAAAGGGAATATGGAAGCTCTACAAAGGGATTACAGTCAAGTTTCGGATTAACAGCGTTGAAACAGAAAGACTTAAGGTTGATCTGACGAGTGGTTACTATAATCCGGGTTCAAACGATGAGTTCAGTTTTGAACTAGCTATTCCATATCTGGTAAATCAAGAACTGGTTGATCATCATATGGATGAAGAAGGGATAAGCTATGTAGATCTCGACAAGGATGGCAAAGATGATATATCTGTAAGAATAGTGGATAATACATTCACTGATCTGAAGGTTCTGGAAAGTCATAGCATGTCAGGCTTATACATACTTTCGCTTGATAATGAGTTTGCTGAATATGCAAAAGATAAATCTGACTTTTATGGGCATAAAGAGTACACTACAAATATTGATGTAATGTTTCCTGTTATTAGAGAAAATAGTGATCTGATACCGACTCCTTCTGTAGAGCCAACAGCAAAACCTACCAAAACACCGACAGTGAGTCCTGATATTACCGGCAGTCCTGAAGTAACACCGGCACCTGTCATTACAGCAGCGCCAGTGGTACCAACTGTCACACCAACACCGGTTGTTCAGCCACTTAATAAAAATGATGAAAATGTACCTTTTGATGAGAGGGAACAGGCACTCATGGAGGCGGATACTGATAAGGAGGATATGGAATCCTCAAAGTACCGGATTCTCTCACTTAGGGCTGTGGCCGGAAAGAACCGGATAAAACTGAAGTGGAAGAAAGTCAAGGGGGCTGACGGTTATACCATCTATTCGGCACCTTGCGGAAGTAAGATGAAGAAGCTGGTGGACCTTAAGAAGGCTTCGCTCAAATCTTATACGGATAAAAAGCTTAAAAAGGGTACCTACTATAAATATATCATTGTTGCCTGGAGAAATACTCCTGCAGGCAGGAGAGTAATCTCTACTTCTAAATCCGTTCATTCAGTAACAGATGGCGGCAAAAAAGGAAATCCAAAGTCTATATGGCTGGAAAAATCAAGGATTACTCTAAAGGTAGGAAAGAAGAAAGCTATCAAGGCAAAGGTTAAGTATAATAAGAAAGCAAGTGTACATGTGGCAAAGCTTCGTTTTGAGAGTGGAAATGAGAAGGTTGCTACTGTAGACTCAAAGGGCAGAATCACTGCTGTTTCAAAAGGCAGGGCTACCATCTACATGTATGCTCAGGATGGTCTCTGTAGAAAGGTTGTAGTGACCGTTAAGTAGAAATGGTAATAAATCAAAATATATGACTAAGGGAGAAAGAGCTATGAAGAAAAAAACCATTAAAAAAATCATTACTATTATTACACTGATACTTCTGCTGTTTACTGTCAGCTTTGAGGGGTATAGCAGCAGCACATCCTTTACGGTTGAAGCGGGCAGTATGAAGAAGTTGAAGGCTGGTCAGTTCAAAAAGAAAATCGAAGGTGGCCTGAACAAGAAACAGACCTGTGATCTGCTGGCATATCTCAGTGGACCGAGCATGAATGCAAAGACCTGGAATGCTCATCTGAAGACAGGAAACTATTCAATGCTGTTTGTTATATTTAAGTACAGACTTGGTTCAGAATATGTTACTGGAGTTGGTACAAGATATAACCTGAAGGCTGTTAATAAACTTCTTTCAAGTTTTACAACCTTTAGATATAAGAAGAATAAAACCTATTCTTCACTTCTGTATACAGATGGTACATTTTTATATGTGCTTGCCGGAGGAACACCGAATTATAATTATATCGATATGAAATCTGCAAAGATAAACAGCAAGAAGATTGAGATAACATATGTTCTTCATAATTCCATGAGTGAAGCTGCTGTAAAGTCAAGCACAGGACTTGGAACCTATAAGGCAGTATTTGTTAAACAGAAGAATAAGAAGTACAGATTAAAGAGTATAAGAATTAGTGGTTGATATTTCACTATATTCCAAAACAAAAAGCAGGCTGCCCGAGGGCAGCCTGTTTTGATGTATAACAGATAAGCTCAATCAGAACTTTATCTTGTTCCCTTTGATGCAGAAAGTGGTGTATATCCGCCGTAGGTATCATTTGAGTAACCTCTTACAGAAACCTTTGATGGAGCATTACCTCTGCAGTTAAACTTAAATACGCGGCCTTTTCCTTTTGCCTTTGTTCCGGCATATACAATACCCTTGCAGCCCTTAAGGCTAGATTTAAGTGTAACAGTAAGTGTATAGGACTTGATAGTTGTATAATGTCCTGGATGCCATACACGTCCTGACCAGTAACCCTTGATCCATACCTTACTTGACTTTCTGTTAGATATTTTAGCAGATGTGATAACCGGCTTCTGCTTGGAACCAGTCTTAACTGAATAAACCTTTTCTGTCTTTGCTATCTTGCCATTAGGAAGTTCCTTAGCCATTTCTACTTTGAATTCATATTTCTTGTTTGGCTTAAGTCCGCCAATCTTCTTACCCTTTGAACCAGCAGTAGCTGTGAACTTCTTAACCCAGTTATTACCATTCTTTAATGAAACAGTAACTGTAGATTTTTTACCCTGACCATAATCAGGAATACCTGATGTTTCAACTGTAAGGTAGTTATGACCTGTTGTATATACGATACCGGATATATCAACACCAGTCATGATGTCACAGTTATAAGCAACAGACCAGCTTCCGTTTTCTGGATTCAGTTCTCTTGCTCCGATACTTATAGTTGTTACTGATGCCTGATCTTTAGTTCTGAAAGTAAATGATGCAGACTTTCCATCAGCGGCAACTGTCATAGCTTCGCCACTTGTTCCAGGTGCTGAATATGTCATATCAGAAGGGAAGTAAGCGTCTGAATCAGGATTTGCTATTTTAACAGTTACATGGATGTCTTTTCTCTGAGGGAATGCTTCATTTATATCGCCTTCCTGAGCAGACCATACTATATTTGGATGAACATAGTTTCTGAACTCCATGTTGAAGGAGAAAGTGCTTCCTTTAGATGCTTCAACTACGAGGAAATAAGTTCCCTTCTTAACATAGTATGTAAGATTTGCATCACTTGGTCTAATTCTTGCATTTCCATAGAAGTTCTGGATGTAATATGAAGAACTAAGTCCTGATGATGTTGCTACAGGCTCCATGATATAAAGCATTGCGCTTGAGTCAGTTGATGTAAATCCCGTGATATTGATGAAAGCGTCTTCAGCTGCATTAAGCTGATATACTGTGTTTCCAAACAGGTTATGAGCTCCTGAATAAGCTACTGCACCTGGTGCAGGATTTACCTGTGTACGACCTTCAACAGGGTCAACCTCAACGGTAGGTATAGTTATTTCTCCAGCTGCTTTAAATGCATCTTCCTCAGAAATAGCTTCGTCATCATCATTCATAGCATATCCGAAGATTTTTACTTTGATACCAGGATTAAAGGTGTGCTTAAATGTATAGGTTATAGAACCGCCATCACTCTTTACGTCGCCACCCTTTTTTGCCTCTTCTTTTTCGAAGATAAGATCTCCGGCATCATTAAAAGCATAAAAAACAAAATTTGATTTGCTGTTTGACTTAAGGAAACTAAGCTGTGCATTTACAGTAACTGTTCCATCTGCGGAATCAGAATAAGTAACACGCTCGATTATATTACTACCGCTTGTTGATGTGTCCACCCATTCTCCTGTACTTGAGGTTTTTGCAAATGCTTTTCCGGGTATCGTCATTATAAAGATAACCGAGAGAAGCGTTAACAGTAACATTTTTGATACTCTCTTCATATAAGTACCTCCTTCACGAATTTGAAATCAAGATAATTTTCTCATTTTAGGGCTCATTTGTAAAGTATTCAATGGATACTTTTGCTATACTTTTCCTTTTTTTCTGCGTGTTTTGGGCTGTTTTCCCAAATAAATGCTTTTTGTTGATTTATTTTACCCAGGTGCTTATAATGATGAAGTTGCTGAAGGCTGAGTCATATAAATGGCTCCATTTATGAACTGCTTATTTATCCGGAGGAAGTATGAAGGGATATAAACATATAGTACAGTATTATGAAACTGACAGGATGGGAATCACCCATCATTCGAATTATATTAGATGGATGGAGGAAACGAGAGTTTACTACCTGAAGGAGCTGGGCTGGAGTTATGAGCGCCTGGAGGAGGAAGGTATCGTGTCTCCTGTGACAGCCATCAACTGTAATTATAAGGTGAGTACCACATTTGCAGATGAGGTTGAGATAGAAGCATTTGTAGCTGAGCTTAGAGGCGTCAGGATGAAGATACATTACATAATGAAGAAACAGGATGGTCAGCTGGTATTTGAAGGATACTCTGAGCACTGCTTTCTGGATAAGGAAGGAAAAGTGATCAGGCTTGAGAGAGAGTATCCGGGCTTTTACGAGGCACTTAAATCTATGCTTGAAAATGATTAAGATCTGGAAATAGGAGAGTGAAATGCTGTATATAATGAGACACGGTAAGACGGACTGGAATGCCAGACGGAAGATTCAGGGAAGAACAGATGTTCCTTTAAATGATGAAGGAAGAGATATGGCCCAAAAGGCTCATGATGAATATCTGGATGTACATTTTGATATATGCTTTTGTTCCCCGCTGATTCGGGCAAAAGAAACTGCAGAGATTCTTTTAAAGGATAGAAATGTACCTATTATATATGATGACAGATTAATGGAAATGTGCTTCGGCATATATGAGGGTTATGAGAACAGCTTTCATTATCCGGACTGTCCCATAAATGTTTTTTTCTGGACACCGGAAAAATACATTACTCCGGTGGATAAGGGCGAGAGCATGGATGAGCTGTTTGGAAGAACCGGAGAATTCCTTCGGGAGAAGGTGGAACCTCTGCTGGATGAGGGCAAGGATGTTCTGATAGTAGGACATGGTGCGATGAATTCAAGTATCGTCTGTCAGGTGAAGGGACTTCCTGTTAAGGATTTCTGGAGCGAAGGAATCGAGAACTGCAAGCTGATGAAGCTGAAGTAAGTTATAAGCTGATGAAGCGGGCGCGAGTATTTATTGCTAAATTCCTACATTTATTGTATAGTGTAGCTTGTTTATACGGGATAATGCTCCCCGATAGAAAGAGCATAGAAGACAGAGGTACTATGTATGTCATATGAAAGCTATAAAACTGTTGAGGATTCAAGAACGGAATGGATGAAATGCATTCGGTTTGAGGATATCAATGGAAATAATCGTCTCTTTGGAGGCCGTCTTATAGAATGGATGGATGAGGTAGCCGGAATAGCCGCTACACGTCACGCTGGTGGATACGTTACCACAGCCGCTATAGATAACCTTCAGTTTAAAAAGGGCGCATTTCTGAATGAGATCCTGGTCATCACTGCGAAGCTTACTCATGTAGGGGTTTCTTCGATGGAGGTCAGGGTCGATGTTTATGTCGAAGAAAGAGAAACTGGCATGAGAAGAGTGATCAATCGTGCTTATTTCACTGAAGTTCACGTAAACGAAGAAGGAAGACCGATTCCCCTCAAGTTTGGTCTTAAGCCTGAGACAGAGTCTGAGAAGGCTGAGTGGGAAGGCGCTAAACGAAGGCTTGAAGTGAGACGTCAGAGAAGAGTCGAAGGTTTTTAAGTGTTAAGGAGGAAAAAGAATGAATCTTAAAGGTAATGAACCTGAAGTAAATGGTGGTCAGCCACAGTATGACCAGAATCCATATAGTAACACACCGCAGTATAATCAGAATCCATACAGCGGTCAGCCGCAGAACCCATATGGCGGTCAGCCTCAGTATAATCAGGCATCATATAACAATCAGCCGCAAAATCCGTACGGTGGTCAGCCTCAGGATCCATATAGTAACCAGTACTATGATCAGATGTATAGTGCCCAGAGTGCTGCAGCTCACAGCGGATTTGATCTGGGAGAGGGGCTTAGTTCCGGTGTAGCACTTGGATTTGAAGCGCTGAACAGCATTCTTGGAAGATCTTTCCTTTATATGTTTATAGCACTTCTGCTTACAGGAATAACATCTGTTATAGTGGCTTCATCACCGGCTATGCTTAGGGCGATTTTCGCAACAGGAAAATTCAGTCTGCTTGTCATTTTTGGAATAGAATTTGCAATAGTAATAGCCTGTACTTCAGCAATGAAAAAGAATAATGCTCTGCTTTCTGCAATTCTTTTTGCGGCTTATGCAATTATAAATGGTATTACATTCTCAGTTATATTCCTTGCATTTGAGCTCAGCTCAATAATCAGTGTATTCTTCACAACAGCTGTTGTTTTCGGAATCATGGCTGTTATCGGTATGTTTACAAACAGAGACCTGACAAAACTGGGAAATATTCTTCTTGCAGGACTGATAGGAATTATACTTGCTTCCATATTTAATATATTTATTGGTTCATCAGCTGCAGATTTTGTAGTAACAATTATCGGTGTTGCAGTATTTATGGGCTTCACCGCTTATGATGTAAATAAGATAGTAAAGGCGTCACAGTCATATGCAGGACTTTCTTCAAATACAATTGCGCTCTACGGAGCTATGCAGCTGTATCTGGATTTCATTAATCTCTTCCTGAAATTACTGAGACTCTTTGGTAAAAGAAAATAAGAAAATTAGCTTTTTAGTTGTTTTAAATAAGTCTTTGGGTTATAATCGAAGATGCGACTTGAGTGACGGTGCCATTTTTGGCAATACCGTTATTATAAAAATATATTTACGGAGGTAACAAAATGTTAGTTTCAGCTAAGGAAATGCTTGAGAAGGCAGTTGCAGGCGGATACGCTGTAGCACAGTTCAACATTAACAATCTTGAGTGGACAAAGTCAATTCTGCTTGAGTGTGAGGA
>CACZOE010000039.1 GCA_902782695.1 uncultured Lachnospiraceae bacterium
AACCGTTCTTATAAATGAGAACAATACCGAGCGCGCAATGAATGCAATCCATGACAAGTTCAATCTTGGAAATGAATAAATAAAATATCCCCCATATATCAACTGATTTCTGATTCAGATGATATATGGGGTTATTATTTATGACATATTATATTCTTTCAGAAGTGAAGTAAGAAACTCATGATCAGTATTGGCTCGCTTGAGATCATCTAACCTCTGATCCTTAATGAGTTGGTTATATAAAGATGTTATAATGTTAATTCCTTCTTCTCTGCCTTCGGCACGAATGGTATTCATATGCTCTTCTTCATCATATCCGGTAAGAAACATGTCCATCACCTCCGCTCTGTGAGCTGTTAAAAATGGTTTAAGTAATGCGGTGTCCTGCATTTCATTTATCGCCATGTTAACGGAATTGTCTTTGCCAAATATTTTAGCATATTCACGGGTCTTGTCAACAAACCATGAATATTCTTTAAGAGACTCACAGCTTTCCATAAGAGCTTTATTTTTGCCTAGATTGATATTAAGCATTTGGACAGTTACTTCAACATCTGGAGTAACATCTGTACGGGTTTTATCAAATGAATCACTCAGTCTAAGTATAGTGGAATCTTCGAGTTCAGTCTTTCCGTTATAAAAGACGAGAAGTTTAGGTATGGGCAGATGTATCCGTTTTGAGTTGTACTTATTATATCCATTTTTATCTATGTATTTTTCATATAGCTTAGCAAGATACATAAGCTGTCTAATTGGCATATTAGGATTAAGTGTACTCTGGTGTTCATATAGATTTATAGTATCACTGATAAGAAATGCCACGTCATTTTTCTTCCCCATAAAAAGAACATCATCGATAGTTTCAATTTCTATTTCACTGGGATCATCATAACTTGAATTATTGATGGCATTATAAAGGGAAAGGGTCCACTCTTTGTTTTCCTCTCTGCCATATATGAAACCGAATAAGCGGTCTTTATGTTTTGTGTTTATTGTCGACATTTTATTCCTCCTGTATAGCATAAGATTTTTGTAATTGAAAATTTACGCATAATTCAAACTGCATTGATTATGAAAAATAGAATACGGGAGGTGCTCTGATATCAATAAAAAAAGCAACAAATTTATGCATTTTTCTCCTTTTTTTTGTAGGTCTATGACCTCAAAAAAATGGAAATTGCATTATTTGCTGCAACAACCAAAATCATATATTCAATTGCAATTATGTAACTGTATGTGACAAATAATACTATAAGTATTTTGGAAATTCAAGTGATAATATTATTAACTGTAGTTATTTTATCCACAATATTGTCCTAAAAATTGGACTATATCTTTAGGGTATACGGACATTGTATATAATTTTGATTTTTCCTGGGTTGATATATTTAAAATATATAATGTTGAGTTTGAAGAAAAAAATTCTGATTTACTTACTAAATTGAATCTATACATCAAAATATCTTCGGAACTTGTAGCGATAAAAGTATTTTTCTTTGTTAATCTTCGATCATATTTAACACAGGATGAACTGAATGAATTATATAAAATGGTAGATTATTATAAGGTGTCATTGATACTTCTTGAATCCATTGAACGAAATGAAAGAAGCCGAGAGAAGAGATATATAATAGATAAAGATCTTTGTTTTATTGATGTTAATTGAAGTTAAAACAATAATATCATAAGTATATTTACACTATTACCCAATAGAGTGGTTCGGTGAGAATCTTGAATTTGAGGTTTGAGAACCCTGTAAATTATGATATGTTTCAAACTTGAAAAAGGAGTTAGGATGATGGAAATACCATACGAAGCATTTATGAACGGATATCCTCAAGATGCGATTGAATTTTTTAGAGATTATGACGCTGACCTTGAGAATGAAAGGGATGAATACGGATATAAAACAGCCACCAAAGAAACATTTAAAAGGTATGATGAATCGCAGAAGGGCTTGTCAGAAAAAATATACAATAAATACCTAAGATGTTCCAAAGAAATTCATGAGTATATTGAAAAAGGTGGAGTGATATAATGGCAGATATGGAAATTAAAATGGCGGTTGATGTTTGAGAATCCTGTAAAATATTATGTGTTTCAATCTAATAATGGGATTGAAGGATCTAGCAAAACAGAATTGAAAAAGCAGATTTATAAAAAATGAGACAAGGTGCCTAGAACTTTGCCTCATTTTTGGTATAATTGGATTTGCAACCATTTAGATTTTGTTTGAAAGGGTTTTAAAATGAATGATAGAAAAAGGGCAATATTGTTTGGAATGGCCTCTGCATTTATTGTCTGGGCTGTTTTTACGCTGGCGGATACT
>CACZOE010000040.1 GCA_902782695.1 uncultured Lachnospiraceae bacterium
GGGCAACAATATAAGATGAAGCGGCTGAAATTGTTGCCAGTATTCCATTTACGACACCATTCACTCCATTTACGACAAACTCTCTGTTATTAAGATAAGTCTGTGCTAGTATATAATCGCTAGCTAGATTACATATAGTCATTTATTTAGGATTAAATGTAAAATATAGTTGACAAAAAGTAACAACGATGCTATTTTATATTCAAGCTAAGAAAAAACAAGCTAAACAAGCTAAGAAAAACAAGTAAGCAAACGAAAGTGAGGTTTTATTATGAAGGTTATTAGTTTTAAGAAGTTTAAAGAAGTTCCTGTAGCAGCAAGAGTTGTATGGGGTATCGCATGTGTATGTGCACTGATCGGACTTACACTTATAATCCTGGATATAACTGATATATATAAGGTTGAGGTTTGTGTTCCACTGGCATTTACTACATGCAGTCTGATGCTTAACAATATAGTTCTTCATAAGAATAAGGATATACTCTACAAGGAAATCTAAGTAATACTTTAAAGATGAGTCAGTGAGCAACATAGAAAACAGAGAAAAAACAACATAGAAGAATTAAAAGAAAAACACAAAGAAAGATTCAGAGAAAAATACAAAGAAGAATTCAGAGAAAAACACAAAGAAGAGTTCAAATAAATAACTCATAGATATAAAGTGAATCAAACTGGAGGATTGAAGGATGTCACTAATAGTAAATGATCTGTATAAGAAATACGGAGAGAAGGTAGTTGTTGATCACATAAGTTTTGAAATGCCTAAGCCGGGTGTGTATGCGCTGCTTGGTACGAATGGAGCCGGTAAAACGACTTCCATCAGAATGATTCTGGGAATGCTGGACCGCGATGGTGGTGAGGTTACCTGGAATGGAAAGCCGCTGAATTTCGATACCTGCAACATCGGTTATCTGGCAGAAGAGAGAGGTCTCTATCCTAAGTACACACTGGTTGATCAGATGCGTTACTTCGGAGAGCTGAGAGGCATCGACAGAAAGACGGTGGATGAACGAATCAAGTACTGGGCTGAGAGGCTCAAGGTTGAGGAGTATATATATCCAGAGAAAGCAGCTGAGCTTCTGGAGAAGCAGGAGATGGAAGGCCGCGTCAGATATGATGAGAATGGAAATGTAATCTCCGGCGGTGCAGGCAGCGACCTGTCCAAGAACTCCGGAAAGAATAGAAAGAAGAAGGCAAAGCTTCAGAGTCCTGACCAGTTGTCCAAGGGTAATCAGCAGAAGATACAGTTCCTGATAGCCATGCTTTCAGATCCTGAGCTACTGGTTCTCGACGAGCCTTTCTCAGGTCTGGATCCTGTAAATACAGACATCCTGAAGGAAGTTGTAAGAGAGCAGATTGCAGCTGGAAAATACATAATCATGTCAAGCCATCAGATGGAGGTTGTGGAAGAGTTCTGTACCGACATTACCATCCTGAACAGATCGAAGGCTGTGGTATCTGGAAATCTGAATGATATCAAGAAGTCCTACGGACGTGTAAATCTCAGCATCAAGGTTGAGCAGGATATATCAAAGTTTATCGAGGCTGCCGGAGTAACTCTGGTTTCTGAAAAGGAATTCGAGTACACACTTAAAGTTACCGGCGATGAGCAGGCAAATCAGCTGCTGAGCAGTCTGATAAGTGCAGGCATCCCTATAGTAAGATTTGACCTTAGAGAGCTGTCGCTCCATGAGATATTTGTAAAGGAAGTTGGCGACGGAGTATACGGAGAGGTTGGTGAAGCGTAAATGAATAAGCGTGAAAATATATACAGCTTACAAGGCGTTGGCAAGGTCTTCAAGTTCACTCTGGTTCAGACCTTCAAAAACAAGGCCTACATACTGTCCTTCGTGCTGTTCGTGCTTGTAATGACATTTATGGGACCCCTTCAGTACATTATGAGCAAGAACGGAGAGAATACTGCAAAGAAAGCCTTCGAAGCTGATTACGAAAATATGGGTATCAAGAATGTGTATGTCTATAATGATACTCCGACAGAATTCAGTCTTTCAGAAATAAATAAAGAAGAGAATGAAGGACTTACTGCAGACATAACAAAAACAGATGATGGAATTAAGATAGGAAATGTACATTTCATAGAAGATTCTGACAAAGCCTTCAGCAATAGAAATGAGTGGCTGGGTGAAGAGGATGCTATCATCTACATCCACACCGTTGATGAAGGAATAGAAGTAAGCGGTATCAGAGCTGATGGATCAAAGATAGATACAGGCGACCTGGATGACGTTACCGCAATCATAAAGGAAAACTACGAAAAATCTCGTCTCAGAGATGTAGATATAAGCAATAGTGACATTATAAAAATCAGCGCCGGTGTTCATACTGATGGCGTTGTAAAAGAAGCCGATTATGTGGCTGAGCAGAGTAAGACCATCACAGGTCAGAAATACTACACCTATATACTCGGATTCTCAGTAATAGTAATGATGATAGTATCGCTTTCGAACTCATTTATCATCTCTTCAGTAACAGAAGAGAAGCAGTCGAAGCTAGTGGAAAGCCTTCTTGTCAGCGTAAGACCGATGGCGCTTGTCATGGGCAAAATCTTCGGAATGATGGCCTATGTGCTTTCCATCCTGATATGCGGTTTCATAGGTTCGAAGCTGTCCGACTTAGTACTTAGAAATGTGATGAAAGTCAGTGAAGAGAATTATGCGGGAACAGGATTTGACTTCTCCATATTCAAGCAGTTTGGCCCTTCTGGATTTATTATCTTACTGTTTGCACTCATCATGGGTTATCTCACATTTGGCATCCTGGGCGGTATCTTCGGAAGCGCCTGCAACTCAACTGAGGACATACAGAACGCAACCGGTTCAACAATGATATTCGTTATGACAGGATACATGGGCGCTATGTTCATGGGAATGATGGATAAAAATGTACTCAACCAGGTAATGGCTTTCGTTCCACCATTTTCATATTTCTCAGCACCTGTAATGTATGTTACAGGAAGAATCGAGCTGTGGCAGATGCTGGTGTCCTTCGTGATACAGATAATCATCGTAGTAGTTCTTACCAGACTCTGTGCAAAGACCTACAGAAATCTGATACTGAGCGATTCAAGTACACCAAAGCTTGCAGCTATATTTAAGACAGCAAAGATGTGAAAGGAGAAGAGAGATGTTTAAGAATTTCGACAAAGTTTTAAGATTTACATTTAAAAATCAGACATCCACTGGCGGCTATAAAAGGCTGACTCTCATAGTGGCTCTTCTTCTGATCATCGTTCCTATCGCTATCTTTGTGATAGTTGAGAAGGTGAATGACAAGGATGAGAAACTGAAGCCTTGCGGAGCTGACAAAGTATACGTAGTAAATGAAGCTACTCCGACACTCGATTATGCCATGCTGAATATGCTGAATGTGGACGAGTACACAGCTATCCATTATGTAAATGCAGATACAGTAGAAAATGCATTACAGACCATAAAGGATAATGGCGAGAAGAAGAGCCTGATCCTTCAGATAAATGTAACAGAAGATTCTATCGATTCAAGAGTTATCCTTCCTGACGAGTCAGATATCGAGAAGGAAGACGCAGAGAATTTTGACAAATTTATAAATATGAACGGAAGCTCTGTAGCTATTCTTGCTTCAGGCGTTGACGTACAGGATCTGGGAGCACTTTCGATAAATACAGATTATGACCTGTATGAGGTCAGTGGTTATGACAAGGGTGTCAGCATCTACGATGATGAGAATGCAGTAAATGAACAGCTGACTGAGAAAATGAAGCCTGGCTTCAACCTGATCCTTACATTCATTAGTATAATGGTTATCTACATGGTTGGACTTTTCTACGGAAATGGAATCATGCAGAATATCGTACTTGAAAAGAGTTCAAAGCTTATGGACACCATGCTGATCTCGGTTCGTCCTGAGGCTATGGTATTTGGAAAGATGCTGGGAGTTCTTTCGGCAGCAGCAATTCAGTTCTTTGCATGGATAGCAGCTGCGGTTCTCGGACTGTTCGGTGGTGTGAAGGCAGTAGAAA
>CACZOE010000041.1 GCA_902782695.1 uncultured Lachnospiraceae bacterium
GATATCAGATTATATAAGCAAAATCAAGAAACTATTTTTCATTTTTCAGTTTCCATTTTACTGTTTTGTCTGAATTAAACTTTAAATAGTTTTGAAACTTATTTGATCTTAGCCTTCTTTGTAAGTCCTTTCTTATATATCCATTTCTTATATGCTTTCTTCTTACCCTTAGGAACTTTTACTACTGGTTTCTTATAAATCTTTCCAAAAGCTTTCTTTCCAACAGTTTTTGAAGTAAGCTTCTTCGTTTTTATAGTTATCTTGGAAAGCTTTTTACAACCATAAAAGGCTTTACTTCCAATCTTTTCAACGTTACTTCCAATAACTACACTCTTTAACTGCTTATTATTCTTAAATGCATTAGCCTTTATCTCTGTTACCCTATAGGTTACTCCGCTTACCGAAATAGTTTCTGGTACAGTATATTTCTTCATAGTCTTGAATTCAGGCTTTACAAGAGCAACAGTTCCAGAAGCACTATTTACCATAAATGTGGTTTTATGAGAATTATCATAGAATCTGGTTCCTACTGGGAAATAAGCTGTCTGAACAGGTGGATTTCCAACTGTTACCGGCTGATAAGGAGGATTCGTTCTATTTCTATTTCCTCCTGATGATGTTCCACTTCCACCATCTTCTGAATCATCATCATCATACGAATAATCTTCTTCAGTGATTTCTTCAGTAGGATTTTCTTCCTCCTGCTGAGCCTTTTCAAATTCAGAATTATCAAAATTCTCAATAATATAACTTACAGGATCTATGTTCCATACTCTAACCTCAGCAACATTATTACAATCATAATATTCTTCAGTATCCGCTGAAACACTTACAGTATAAACAGTATCTGTATTGTCTGATGGAATCATTTCTTCTGTTAATGGAACCTGATACTCAGCCATATCATTACCAGAGAGATAACATGATTCTTCAAATACGTTGTTACCATCTTCATCTGCAACTACGATGTCTGCATTTGTACCAACACTACTCTCATTCTGAACATTCAGCATAATGCTTCTATCCAGTGAATCAATTACGTATTTTGCATCTACTGACAGGTCTGTATAAGAAATATCAAATGCGGTCTTACTATTTTCGTCATTATCATTTTCATATCCAGGTTCTATAACTCGAATAGTATAGTTTTTACCATCAATATCTGATGGGATCTTAATATCAGCATTAACATCAGATTCTTCTCCTGATGTAAGGTCAACACTGATTGTCTGAGAACTTACAACGTCATCTCCATCACATATATCTACCTGGATTTCAGATGTATCTTCCGTGCCATCATTCTTCACATGGATTACTATCGGTAATTCTTTTCCAGGAACAACCTCTGTACTGTCAAAATCAATATAATCCAGTTTTATGGAATGTTTTTCCATAGAATTCTTAAGCTTTAACTGCGAAGTTGTATTTATATCACTATCATCACTAATTTCTGCAGATGTCAGAAGATATAAAACATTTTCACCATCTGTAGAAAATGCATCAACATATGAATCTTCTTCAGTTACATTTACACTAGTGCATTTTCCAGAATCATATGTCATCATAGCAACATTTCTTTGTGTATTTCCATCGGCAGATTCGATATTTAAGTAATAAATCTTATCACCGACAACTTTATATGTTGAGCCTTTTCCAATTAATGCATTTTCAGCATATGGAACTACTGTATTAGTAGATTCATCTATGTAGGAAAGAACACCATCATTTATGCATGCGTAATTATATTTATTCGTACCTGGAAGCTTCACATAGGATAAAGCTGATAATGAACCACTGGTCACTAATTTACTATTACCTACTGTATCAGTAATGTAAAGCTCTTCATTATCGGTTGTAATGTCATTATCCTCATCTACACAATAAACTATTTTGACATTTTTATCATTATTTCCTACAGATAATGAGGATACACTATTAAGATTCATAACAATTGTTTCCGGACTTGATAATGTATTGCCATCATAAATAGCATAATTTATATAATTATCATCTGAAAGTCCAAAAATATTATTCTCTGGATTTTCTACCCAGGCAAGAATAAATCCATCATCAGTTAACGACATAACAGGTGCATAACAGTAATAGCTATTTAAACGTATTAGATTAATATTTTCAAATCTATTAGTTAAACTGTTATATTTTGCTACTCTCACTGCAAAAGATCCGGCATAGTCTTCTATAGACGGATCATCATATTGTCCGAACTCTTCAGTTGAATCAAGGTAATAAGCATATAGATTCTTACCATCTGACATCATATGCAGATCAAAGTCTGCTGTACTATCATCTACTATTATTTTAGAATCCGTATATGTTTTATTATTCTTATCATATATTATGTATTTTGCAGCAGTCTGATTAGCAAGAGCTCTTCCAGACTCATTATCAATATATGCTATAACTACCTTATCTCCTATAGTAGCAATCTGTGGAGAAGCTGAACCATATATATTGTCTATTAATAAAGAAGTGCCATCACCTGATGCCTGTGGAGACATTTTTGAATTAACATCAGTTTCATTCCACACAAATATATCATCTAAATTTTCTGAATTAAATACATCTGTACCTATCGTCTTCTGACTAAAATTCTCAGTACTGGTTGAATTATTATCTGTTGTCTTCTTAGGGTTTTTATTTAAAACCGAGTTTTCCTTTCTGGAATATAGAAGCAACTGGTTACTATCGTTTATATAATCCTTTAATCCGGTCTTTTTTAAATTTTTTGTCGATACCAGTTCTATCTTACCAACTTCTTTTTTGGCAAAATAAGCTTTTAATCCAGCCTCACCATATAAATATACTGAATCAAGGCCAGGTCCTTCAATGCCGTCTCTTGAACCACTTACAACATTAACTTTGACCCCGACTTCTGCCTTACCATATATTCCTGCAGATAACCAGGTTCCAACTCCAACCCCCAGATAAGGTTCAAGAGTAACAGATGCCCCTAGATTAAGTGAACCTGATAGTTTCTTCTCTATAAAGCTATATGTAACTTTCGCATCAGCTTCACCTTTACCAGTAATATCTATACGTACCGTCATCGGAACATTACATATAGCAAACTGTTTTTGTCCGCTTACAGATCCTGATATAGCAATAACCAATTCACCGCTTATAGTTTCAATACTATCTGACCAAGTACCCTCGGCATATCCAAACACTGTAAAATCACAAGATTTTTCCAATCCCGGAATATCAGCCTTCTGATTAGCTTGTTCTAGATAACCCTTTATATCCTTACTGATAAGCTGCGTCTTATACATATCCTTTTTCCAGTCAGCAATTTTCTGGGCCATTGTTTTTTTCTTGTTTGTTGTAGTAGTTACACCTTCATAAGAATTATAGGAATAAAGCTCTTTTTTCTTTATATTGTAACCAACTTTTATTTTACCATCTTCAATTACTGCAGTTAACGGCACATTTGGAAGATTAAATTTAAAATAAGAACCACCAATTAACGGAACTGAATCTGGAAGGGTTAGAGAAATTCCTGAACCACCCAGACCAACAGAAGTATCAGTAAGAACATTTTTACTCTTAACTTCTAGCAATAAAGTCGTAGATATCTTTCCCTTATCTCCTGTAACAACAACCGATACAGGTTCTTCTTCCTTAAAGACTGAAGGGTCTACATCCTTAAACTCCCCATTTGTACTTTCTGCAATTTTCTTGTTTCCCGAGTAAATTTCATATTTTTTTGCAAGATTTTTATTAGCAGCTGAACAAACCAAACTAAACTTACCATGCTGAGGCTCTATTGACAAAACCTCATGAAGTAAGTCTACTTTATTGACACCATATATATATTCTGCTTCCATCAGACTGAGCTTTAATAATTCGGAATTTTCCCATTCACAGATAAACCCTATATGAGCAGTATTATCCTGAATATAATCAGAATCGTTCCAATACATCCCCCAGTCATAATTTATCTGAAGATAATGCTCAGGAATCCCATTAACCAACTGATAGTTATCAGGCTGTCCACCACCCCAGCAAGTATATTTCCACTTTTCTCCGGTAATCCATCGCCAGTCATCCTCTTTTTGTAAATCTGTACCGCCGAGCCAGTAATTATATCCACCTCTAAGTTCAGGTAGATTTTGAATAACTTCATTCTCTTTACTACTGGTAATTGTAGCCAGATGGCCACCTAAGGATTCACAATACTGTTTTGCTTCAAACCAATTCATTTCATCGTTGAATACTTTATACAAATGCCCCTTATAATTTGTGTATCCATCTTTGTCAGTATTATCGGCAGCTTTACAAGAGATATTTAAACTTCCAATAATCAGAAAAACAGATAGAACCATACATATAGTTTTCTTTAACATAACCCCTTTCCTCTCTCTCTTATCAAAGTTTTGATATAACTCTTATAATCTAGTTATATACTTTTTTACACGTGTCATCAATATAAAATTTTCTACTAGCTATATAGCTGAAATATATATCAAAAACAAAAAAAGACCACCTGACTTTCCAGCCAGATGGTTCTTCCTCAAATCTACTTATCTTTAATTTTCGATTCTTTTCCACAATTCTGACAAATAAATATCTTTTTTCCCATTTTTCCTGCGATACCGCCTGCGTCCTTAACAGGCTCAAGTCTTGTGGATCCACATTTAGGACATTTAATAAGTGCTGCCATA
>CACZOE010000042.1 GCA_902782695.1 uncultured Lachnospiraceae bacterium
AGGTAAACAACGATGGAAACAACTATACCTATTTGTGCTGTAGTCATAATAATCCTCCATTATTTCTGTGAGAAAAACTATTTTTCGTGCACGAAAAAACCCACATTATTGCGTAAACTTAAGTTTAGCATGATTGTGGGCTTTTTGCAAGAATATGGGCCGCCTCGTTACTATCAAATAATCGCCTCGCATCTGACAGAAGACTCGGCTATATTAACTATTCATTTACTCATGACTCTTTATAAACTCAATATTTTTTCTTTCAAATTCATTAAATACACTATCATCAAATTCTTCTCCTGTATACTTTGGAACATACCAGGTTCTTGTATTAAAGTACCACGAAAATCTCTCTTCTTTAAATATATATCCATGACGAGCATAAATCTCATTTCTTGCATACGCAAGATCATCTTTAGATAGCCCCACTAGATCATCTTCCGTCAAATATCTCGAATCACTATCTGCGAAATAATATTCGGAATTGTTACTACTTTCTGTTCCTGATGAAAAATCTTTTGTTGTTACAGTAAAGGAACCATCCTCTTTTATATTTATCTTTATTTGAGTTTCTTTTAATGCCATGTCAAGGGAAATTCTATCAGAGTCTCCTATTTTCCCAACCAGCTGATCCATAAAAGCATCCCTATATTCATCTACGAACACATCCATACTAAAATCAATTACCCATGTACCACCATTTGCCTTTGCATTATCTACTGCAGTCATGTATACAATATCCCCATCATCAAGCGCATCGGCAACTGCAGTATTTAGAATTTTGACTCCTTTATCTACTATATCATTTCTTTCAGACTCAGCTTCAGTTTTGTCCTCTTCATTGTTCTTATTATCTTTTGAACTGTTTTCCTGTTCTTTTGTCAATTTGAAAGCTTTAGATTTACCTTCATCAAGCCCCGCCACTACATAGATTTTCTTGTTTTCCTTATCAACTGATATTACTGTATCCATTTCTAAATCTATATTTGAACAAAAGATGTATCCTGAATCTTTATGCACTCCCATTACGATCGTACTGATTACAGTTTTATTATCTTCAATTATATCAATATAAATATCTGTACTATCCGTATAAACCTTCAACTGACCTCCGTCTTCTGAAGAATAATCTCCAAGAAGTCCTTCAAATTCAGAGGTTATTTCAATAATATCATTAACATTTTCAATCAGCATTGCATTATATTTAGGAACTGTTCTTTCATCTCCGCGGGTCGTTTCATATGTCATAAGTCCTTCATAAGTTGCAAATACAGCAACTTTATCGTTTTCCAGTATTCTGCCTTTTCCTTCTGGTAATTCATAGAATACAAATCCATCTGAATTTTCACCTAAAGCACTATATATCTGGTATTGATATGAATTACCTTCCTGCAATACCTGAGATACCGTTCCCCAGAACATTACCTTCTTTCCGGTATAATCGTCTGGTTTTCTGGCAAGATCTTCATATTTAATATTTTCACATTCAGATATATAACTGTATTTTTCATTCAAGCCCGCATCAGCTTCATTTATTTCTTTATTTTCTTCAGTACTTTCTGAAGTGACATCACTTGATGTTGTATCACTTGAAGTCGTATCACTCGAGGTTGTTTCACTTGAAGCTGTAACTTCTGTAGTTTTTTCCTGTGTAGGTGTAGATGATTTATCAGAACTATCACCACCCAACAAACTGCATGCCGCTACTAGAATAGACAATCCTATAAAAGCAGCCACACAGATCAGTACCACTTTCAGGCATCCGCCATTTTTAGACTTACCACCGTTTACTCCCTGTCCTGTAGGAGTACCTTTTACATATTGTCCATTTTGCCAGTAACCATTCTGGTTTGAATTATTTGACTGATATACCCCCTGATTCAAGTTACCAGTCTGCTGGTATGCACCCTGATTCAGATTTCCTGTCTGATTGTACATTCCCTGATTCAGATTCCCTGTCTGATTGTAACCTCCCTGATTTAAGGTTCCCGTCTGACCAGATTGAGAAAACTGGAATCCACATTCGCCACAAAACTTTGCCCCATCCGGTACTTCAGCACCGCATCTAATACATTTCATACACCCCTACCTCCAATCTATATTATAAAAAAAGAGTATTGTGATAACACAATACCCTAAAAGATTTCGCAGCTGACTGCCATTTTACAGGCTCTTGAGCTTTGTGCCATCACGTTTCCATGATTTTACTAATGTATTCATA
>CACZOE010000043.1 GCA_902782695.1 uncultured Lachnospiraceae bacterium
GTTGAGAGAGCTTAGTTCTTCATATTTGTAATAACGACATTTATTATTCGTGCAATTTATGGCAGGGTTTATCCCTGCCATTTTTTTTCATTATAGGAAAATGCGCTTCCTGCAAAGAAAAACCTCTCCGCTAAGGAGGCGCCTCGAGCGATAATCTTTGTCCCTTATAAAAAAGGTGACATATGTCATATGATATATATGATGATCTTCACTAACATGATATATAGTAAGAGTTTATAATTAAATTATAAGAATTAAAAGAATGTCGGGCAGAGCGATACATTGTTTCGTATGGTGATTACTGTAGACCCTTCGTTTGATATCAGATATCGAATGGTATATATGACATTTTATCAGATAATCATACGAAAACCTTATCTATGGATGTATGGACGGTATTTGATAATATTTTTACTATTATATCTATCTCTATGTTGATTCTATTGATAGTCGTAATACTTATAAGGAAAAAAGGTTTACTCATTGGTATGGGTATAATACTTGCGGTGCTTCTGACATTAATACTTATCCTGTTTCCTATAATATTTGGATCCGGTCTGGGGGACATAGTTATGAAATGGGCTCCATGGAGTCTGGCAGGAGGACTTGTTCTTATGACGGCTGACATAGTCGTGATAATTATAAGATTATTAACAATAAGAAAATTAAAATAGTATAGAGTATTATATGTAGCAGGGTGTGGATTTGATAATGTACCCTCTTTACTGGTTAAACCAGTAAGGAGGGCTTTTCTTTTCTTGATTATAGATGTAGTCTTTTATATAATTGTTTCATGTGACGTAAAGCTATCTGAAAGGAGAAGAAAATGAAAAGTGTAGTAAAAAACTTGGGAATAATACTAGCAACATTTATTTTTATTCTCGGATTTAGTGGAATTGATGCAAAGGCTGAGACTTTTGGAGATTATGAATATCAGCTGATTAATGAAGATACTGAGGTTGAAATCACTCAGTATAATGGGACTGACGAAGTAGTTGTGGTTCCAGAAAAAATAGATGGAAAATCGGTCACGAGTATTGGCGAAGGAGCTTTTCTAGATAAAGGAATCAAAGAAGTGGTTCTTAATGAAGGTATAACTTCTTTAGGAAAACATGCGTTTAGAAGATGTAATAATCTGGAAAAGGTTACTATACCGTCTTCACTTACAGAAGCCGGAAACGAATCTAATCCTTCTTTTGATGGAGACTCTAAATTAAAAGTAGTTGTATGGGGTGACGGAATAACCGCGATACCTGATTATTTATTCAGAAATACTGGCCTTGAGCAGATTACTATTCCTGATTCTGTAGGATTAATTGGGAAGGGTGCTTTCATGGGATGCACTCAGCTTAGTGAGATTTCCTATGGGGAAGGTTTGCAGCGTATTCAGGGTTATGCTTTTTTCAATACTGCTATAACGGAGGCGGTAATTCCTGAAGGCGTTGTTACAATTGGAGATAAGGCGTTTGCCAAGTGTGCATCACTAAAAAAAGCTGTTATTCCGACAACAATTATGTCAGCTGGCTCAAAGTCTAATCTGGTTTTTGAAGATGATGATAATCTTACGGATGTTACTTTTTCTGAAGGTATATTTTATATTCCGAATTATATTTGTGCGGGGCTTAATATTAAAACCGTTGTAATTCCTGATAGCGTCACTGAAATAGGTAGTGGTTCTTTTGAGAATTGTGTTGATTTAGTTAATGTAAGCTTTGGAAGTAATATACAAGTAATTAGTAATAATGCTTTTAATCTTTGTAATTTAAGGTATATCGAATTACCTGATAGTGTTACTACACTTGGTAAAGATTCTTTTGGCAATTGTGAAAATCTGGATAGGGTTGTTTTATCTGATTCGATTTCAGATTTTGATTTAGTATTAAATGCTTTTGGTGATTTATATAATGATGTGGATTTTTATTCATATAAAAATAATAAAATCAGACTTATTTCAGTGTTATCTGAAAAAGTAATAACACCGATCAATAATGTAAGAGAGGATGATTCGTTCCTTGAAAATAAGGGAAATAATTATACTGTTAAGGTTTATAATGATTATATTGAACATTCAGTTCATTTTATGACAAAGCGTGAAAACGGTGGGCAGATTGTTATTTCAATTCCTTCATCACAAAAAATATTATACGATAAAGTATATCTTGATGGTGAAGAAGTTGGAGATGCAGTTATTAAGAATGGTCTGATAATTATTCCAGTTGATAAATCATCCGGAGTTGTTACGTTTTATAGTAATAAAGCAACAGATTCAGCGTTTTTTAGTGCTGTTTATTTAAAAGTTATGACTGATCCTTCGCTAATAAGAAGGCCATTAACATCTCTTTTTGCTCCAAGTGTTGAGCTTATTGATTGTTATGTATTAAATAATAAGAGTCTGGATATGTCCTTGGATTATGATTCCACTGGTAATAAGGTCAGAATTAAATGTGTAGCTCCTCAGGGAAGCCGGCTTATTATAAAAAATGAAACGAAAAACACTGAAGTTATTTCTTCTGATACAAATAAAATAGGAAATTTGAATTATGAGTGTAATGCTGAAGGATTAACAGAGGATAAGTATTGGATTTTTTCTGTAATGTATGAAGGTGATGAATCTTCAAAAATTTATAGAGGTATCTCTGTTCGTGATATTAACTCAGTAGTTATAGAATCATTTAGTGTGAGTTATAACTATCATAATCATATTATTACTAAAGATCTGATGTCAGGAAAAAAGGTAGTTGCTGCCCGTATTCCTAATACTGATCTGGAGTTTAAGGTAAAAGTTAAGGATAACTCAAATGTTAAAAATGCATTTGTCGTTGGTAGCGATGGGACAGATAGCGAATATTTAAAATGTGAGTATAACGAAGAAGAAAAAGAATATACTGCTGTAGGAAGTTTTAATAACATAGTTGTTCAAACAGTAAGTTTTGTCATTAACTATGATAATTATTCAAATATCTATGATAACGCTGAGATTGAGATTAACAAGAATGTAGAAATTATAGAAAAACAATTTCCAAATATGGAAACCGAGTATTCTTGTACTGAAGATAGTCTCCACTATGATTTATATCTGGAAGGAAAAGAAAATCCAAAAGAGAAGATTTCATATGATATTGATAAGGTTAATTCTGAATCAGTAAATAGTGCTGAAAAGCTTGAAAAGTATTTTAAAGAAAAAGGTTATAATGTTGATAAAGATCTAACTTATGATGAGGTAACAAATGGACAATATAAGTATTGTGTTATAAAAGCAAAAAGTGGAAATAATTCTACGATGCTTTGTAAAAAACTAAATAATAATAGTGGAAGTTCAACGCATTGGGGACGTGGATACACCTCTAATTCTTCTAATATGGGAGGAGTAAATTTCTTCTCTGATATTATAAGACAAGGCTGGAATAGTTTAAGTGCAGGAGAACAATGGATTGTTAGTCATACAATAGGTTTTGATGGTGAGGAATTTGCGGATCTGATTGATAAGGTGAATAGATCTCTTAGTATGAATGATCCAGAATCGGCATTTTTCTTCATTGCGGAATATATTATAATGGATATGCTTATTGATGGACTTACGGATGACCTGCCTTTTGGACCTGTTATAGGGGATGCGCTTAATAGTCTGTATGATCTGATAAAATCCCTGATTGCGAATCATGATGATATTGGAACGGCTATAAAAAGCTGGCTCCAGGAGATATTTGATCCATCGGGTTATGTCTATGAAGCGGTTGATACAAATTATGTACTTGGCGCAGAGGCTGCTGTATACTACAGAGAGTCAGAAGGTTCTGAAGAGGTGGTCTGGGATGCTGAGGATTACGAGCAGATAAATCCACAGATTACTGATGATGCAGGAGTATTCCACTGGGATGTTCCTATTGGACAGTATCAGGTACGAGTGACTAAGGATGGATATGAGGAGGCGCGTACAGAGTGGCTTCAGGTACTTCCGCCAAGAATGGGTATCAAGATCCCACTTGTTTCCAAGTCTGCTCCAAAGGTGACAGATGTCTTTGCTGATGAAACCGGAATGAGTATTTTCTTTGACAAGTATCTTAAAGCTGATACAATAAGTGAGAGCTCTGTAACTCTGAAGGATGAAAACGGAAATGTCATAAAGGGCGTTAAAGCTTTAGCAGGTGAAAAGGAAACTCAGGATGAAGTTGAGTATACAAAGGATTTAGTTCTTGTTGTTGATCTGTCTGATTATTCCGGACAGAAACTGACTATAGAGATAGATGATGCCGTTAAGAGTTATTCTGGTGTTAGCATAGCGAAGGATGAGATATCTGTAACTATGGATGGAGAGAAGAAAATAACTCCGACTCCTACACCGGACGCCGGAAATGATGATCCAACGCCTGCACCAGAGGCCGGAAATGATAATCCAACTCCAACTCCTACAGATAAAGTTCCAGAGCCTACTAAAGAACCAGCAACTGAGGATATTAATCCGACAAAAACACCGGATGTAAATCCTTCAAATCCTGGGGCAGATGCTCCAGCAACACCAACTATAGTTCCAACAGCAGCGCCGACTCAGGCTCCTGAGAAGGCTAAGCCTGCAGCATCTGGAACTGTACTGAGTGACGGTACAAATAAATGTAAATATAAAGTGGTCACATCAGATGAGGCAAATCCTACGGTTGATTACATGGGACCTGATGATAAGAAGTTAAAGAGTGTAACTATTCCGGATGACGTTACTATAGATGGAGTGACCTACAAAGTTACTGGTATAGGTGAAAATGCATTAAAAGGCATGAAGAAGCTTAAATCCGTAACCGTTGGTGCAAATGTTATATCCATAGGGGATGATGCATTTAATGGATGCAAAGCTCTTACAGGTGTTACATTTAAAGGCGATGCAGTTAACTCGATCGGAACAAAAGCCTTTAGTGGTTGCAAGAAGCTGAAAAAGATCGTTATTCCTAAGGGGGTAAAAAAGATTGGTGCTAAGGCATTCTATGGATGTAAGAAGCTGACCAAAATTACTGTAAAAACCGGAGTTCTGAAAAGCGTTGGAAAGAAAGCGTTCTCAGGAGTTCCTAAGGCGGATGTTAAAACTCCGTCAAAGAAGGTTAATGCATATAGAAAGCTGATGATTAAAGCAGGTATTAACAGAAAAACAAAGTTCCACAAATAAACAGGAGGTTATTACTTATGGCTGAATTACTAAATAATAGTGAAAATGAGTATGGCAAGATAGTTATTGAAAAAGATGTTATAGCTCAATATGCCGGATATGCGGCTCTTGACTGCTTTGGTATAGTTGGTATGGCTACCATAAGCATGAAGGACGGTCTTGCAAAACTGCTCAAAGGTGATAATGTAGGCAGAGGCGTAAGTGTAAGGGTTGACGAGGATGATACTCTGAATATTGATTTTCATATTATAGTTGCTTATGGAGTAAATATTAAAACAGTTGTAAGCAATCTGGTTAGTACTGTCAAATACCAGATAGAAGATTATACAAATATGAAAGTTAAGAATATCAAGGTTTTTGTTGAAGGAGTCAGAGTAATCGACTAATATATATCAAAATAAATTTTAGCGTACGGAAGGTAAAATTATGGCGTTAACTAAAATGGATGCTGAGATGCTGAAGAAAGCATTTATCTCTGGTGCTAATAATCTCAGCAATAATAAAGAATATATCAATGAATTAAATGTATTCCCTGTTCCGGATGGAGATACCGGAACAAATATGACACTTACTATAATGACTGCTGCTACAGAAGTAGAAGGGATAGATGATGTTACATTTAGCCGTATGGCAAAGGCAATATCCGGAGGTTCCCTAAGAGGTGCCAGGGGTAATTCAGGTGTTATCCTTTCTCAGCTGCTCAGAGGATTCTGTAAAGAGATTAAGGATAAGGATTTTCTGGTCATCGATGATATAGCTGCAGGATTTTCCCATGCGGTCGAGACTGCATATAAGGCTGTAATGAAACCTAAAGAGGGGACCATTCTTACAGTTGCAAGAGGCATGGCTGAAAAAGCAGATATGCTTCTTGGAACAGAGGATGATATCGTTCTTTTCGTGGAACAGATATTAGAGTATGGTAAAGAAACTCTGGCTAAAACTCCAGATATGCTTCCTGTACTTAAAGAAGCAGGAGTTGTAGATTCTGGCGGACAGGGTCTGGTCGCTCTGATTGAAGGTATATCGCTGTCCCTCAGAGGTCAGGATGTAAAACTTGCTGAAGAGGGCGGAGTAGTTCAGCCTCAGAGAGGTGCCGGAATTCTTGAGGAGATTCCTAGTGCCATAGGAAGCGGCAAGGATGATATATCCACAGCTGATATCAAATATGGATATTGTACTGAATTTATCATTCTTCTTGATAAAGAGCTTACTGATGCACAGGTAGAAGATATAAAGGATTACCTTCTTTCTATAGGTGATTCTCTTGTTTGTGTTGCAGATGAGGAACTGGTTAAGATTCATGTGCATACAAATCATCCTGGACGCGCCTTTGAGAAGGGACTTGAGTATGGACAGCTCACACGCTGCAAGGTAGATAATATGCGTGAGGAGCATACCGAAAAAACATATATAGAAAATGAAAAGAAAAAAGCGGCTGAGCAGGAAGAAGCATTTAAACAGCTTAAGGCTGAAAGAAATACAGTAAAAGAAAAGTATGGAATAGTTGCTGTAGCTGCTGGTGATGGTCTGAAGGACATTTTCACTGAAATAGGTGCTGATTATATTATAGAAGGTGGTCAGACCATGAATCCAAGTACTGATGATATTCTGGCTGCTATAGATAATGTCAACGCTGAAAATGTATTCTTATTCCCTAATAACAGTAATATTATACTTGCTTCCAATCAGGCTGCAGAGTTATGCAAGGATAAGAAGGTATATGTAATGCCTTCCAGAAATATTCCTCAGGGTATTGGCGGTATCATCTGCTTTGATAAGGAAGCTGAGCCAGATGATAACAGGGCAAATATTGAGGATACTATGGCGGAAATAAAATCCGGTGAGATTACATTTGCCATAAGAGATACTTCTGTAGACGGTAAAGAGATACACAAGAATAACATCATCGGAATTAATGAGAAGGGAATAGATGCCATCGGTACCGATACTGAGCAGGTGGCAAAGGACCTGATCAAGAAAATGGTAAATGAGGATTCTGCACTTATCAGCATATATTTTGGTGAAGACATAGAAGAAGGTAAGGCACAGGAACTGGGTGAATCTCTGGAAGAGGCTTATCCGGATTATGATATTGATGTTAAGTACGGTGGTCAGCCGATTTACTATTATATTATTTCTGTAGAGTAGGAAAATGTGTCAAAGAAATATCTCTTTGACATACCTGGTATATATTATGAGACTGAGTGATAATATAATCGATATAAAGGGCA
>CACZOE010000044.1 GCA_902782695.1 uncultured Lachnospiraceae bacterium
ACATTTGATGAGACCTTCAGCAAGGCAACCGGAGTAAATGCGGGAGCCTACAATTTCCTGATAGCCATTATCATAGCAGTTATAATAGTTCTGGGAATGAATCTAGTTGGAAGTCTTCTGATTTCTGCCCTTATTGTCTTTCCTGCATTAGCTGCGATGAGACTTAGCGGTACTTTCAGGGGAGTGGTTCTGCTGTCAGCAGTATTTTCGGTTATATGTGCTCTTATAGGAATGCTGGTTTCAATCTTGTATTCTACTCCGGTTGGTGCTACTATAGTCGGAGTGGATCTTATTTGGTTCTTAATAGCAATTGTTATAGGAAGATTTGTTCTCCGTGGTGAAAACTAAATATTTTGTCGATAAATCAAAAATTATTGCTATAATTATGAAGGAAGTATGATGAAAATAAATATATATAATAATGTGAAAAAAACAGTAGTTTCATTGGCGCTTGCTTCAGCTGTTATATTATCATTAAATGGATGTGGTAATGCATCAGCCCAGTCAAAGACTACAGGTAAAAATAATGTCCAGGACGTACTGGACAGTCAGGTGGCAAAAGAGTCATCTGAAGCTGCCTCAGAAACAACGGAACTTACGGAAGAAAATACAGAGTCTGATTTAGCTGAGATGTCAGAAGCAGATATCATTAAGAAAGCTTTTGGTGATGATACAGCTTCTGGTTCAGATGAGGAGGAAGCTACTGTCTCAGATGCCCAGCCTGATAGCAGTGTTGATGTGGATCTTACTGTGATGAACAGCGATATGGTTTATGCAACGGTTTATCAGATGATGGCTGATTCTGAGAGCTATATCGGAAAGAAGATAAAAATCTCAGGAACCTACTATGCATGTTTTTATGAGGATACCCAGAAATGGTATCATTATGTTCTGATAAAAGATGCTCTTGCCTGCTGTCAGCAGGGTCTGGAATTTGTATGGGATGATGGAAGTCATGTATATCCTGATGAATATCCGGCAGATAACAGTGAAGTCGAAGTAATTGGAACCTTCGATACCTATAAAGATAATCCTGATGATCCGTATGAATATGTTTATCTGACAGGGGCTTCTCTTGTGGTAAAGGAAAGTGCTCCGGCAGATAATAAGGAATAATATATAATAAAAAATGTGGGAAGATTAAAGGGAAATAGTATGGAAAAGAAAAAACCGGATTTTAATAAAATTATGCTTATCACAACTTATGTTTATCTTGTGATACCGATTCTTTTGTTTTTTATCCTGTGGGTTAAATGGTTCTTTGCCGTACTGTTTACAGCCTTTATAGGTTATGGTCTCTTCAGACTATGTAAGGCGGAGGGATTTTCCTATAAAGTTACATTTGATAAAAGTACTCTGAAGATTTTTCTTATCAGTCTTGGTGTGATCATTGTCTGGGTATATCTCTCCGGAATAGGCGGTTTTGTATATCAGAATTCGGATCACTACGTAAGAAATGAAATCTTTGATATACTGGTTGATAATGAGTGGCCGGTGGTTCAGAGTGTAGAGATCGAAGGTGTATTAACCGACAGAGGGCTTATATATTATATTGCTTTCTGGCTACCTGCAGCGATAGTCGGAAAAATCTTTGGCCTCGGTGCCGGATATTTCTTCCAGGCTCTCTGGGCTGTCATTGGAATATTTCTGTTCTATTACCTGATATGCGTATATCTTAAAAGGGTGTCTGTGGCACCACTTATCATATTTATTTTCTTTAGTGGGCTGGATGTATTGGGAACCTATGCATTTGCGCCTACAACTCAGTTTCTTGACCGGTCCTCTCATATGGAGTGGTGGTCAGGCTTTTTTCAGTTTTCCAGTTTTACTACACAGCTCTTCTGGGTGTTTAATCAGGCTATGCCACTCTGGATATTTATCATGCTGATCCTTCTTCAGGAGAATAACAGACAGATCGTTTTCCTGATGGGACTTGCCGTACTCTATGGTCCATTTCCATTTGTGGGTCTGATACCTATATGTCTTGTAGCAATGTTTAGCAGGAAGTATGAGCACGAGAATGGTTACAAGGGCTGGATAAAAGTATTTATCAAAGATACATTTACCATTGAAAATGTACTCTGTGGCGGAGCTATAGGAATAACCTCTTATCTGTATTTTAAGGGCAATTCTTCTGCACAGGTTATGGGAACAAGTACTCAGAATGTTGATGTAAAGGGTTACTTCTTCATGTATAGTCTGTTTATTCTTTTTGAAGCAGGAGTGTACTTTATAGCAACAGCTAAAAATAGTGCCAGAGATAAGTATTACTATACTTCTCTTGTTTCACTTCTTTTAATTCCACTTTTCAAGATAGGTTCCGGTGGGGATTTCTGTATGCGTACTTCTATTCCTGCTCTGGTAGTGCTTTATCTGATCGTGGTAAAAAGCCTGCTGGATTACAAGAGTAAGGGAGATAAGATCAGATTCTATGCTCTTTTAGCTCTTCTTCTGATAGGTGCAGCTACACCATTTCATGAAATAAACAGGACAGTAAGTGAGACAAAGAATAAGTACTTTAATACAGGTACCATATCAATTGATAAGATTGATGAGAACAGCGTTATGACCGGAGTTAATTTTTCAGGAGACATAGAAGATAATTTCTTCTATAACTGGATTGCAAAATAAAACAGGATGAACAGAGGTTGAGATGAGATTTTCAAAAGAAGAAAAAAAACAGTTTGGTAAAAAAATGATAAATGTGATCATAGCTCTTTTGGTGGTGCTGATATTTGATGCAAAGTTCATGCCATCAGAGGATTTTGGAGTTATGCTGGAGTGGTGGTTCGTTCTGCTGCTTGTTACAGCTGCATTTTTTCCTCTCAGTCTGCTTGTCTTTAAACGCTTTCATAATAATGGATGGATATTTGCAAAACCGCTGGGTATTGCGATAACAGGCTGGCTGCTCTGGTATCTGTCAAGCTTCAAGCTGGTAAGATTTACCCAGACCAGCTGTATAGTGATACTTCTTTTATCAGCTGTAGTTAATTATGTACTGTTCTTTTTATACTGTTCTAAAAAGAAGGTGGATGTTTACGAGATATTCTCTCTTGAGAAGATCGGCTCCATGATTACAGTAGAGGCGATGTTCCTTATAGTTTTTGCCGGTTACTGCTATATCAAGGGATATAACTCAGGCGCTTATGGCATAGAGAAATTTATGGACTACGGTTTTGTAACAGCAATGCTTAAGTCTGAATACATGCCGCCTCATGATCTGTGGTTGTCCGGAAATAGTATCAATTATTACTATATGGGACAGTATCTTGCTTCATTTATTATAAAGCTTTCCGGTGTAGGTGCAGGATATGGTTATACATTAATGATGATCACACTTCCGGCATTATCCTTCACTTTGGCGTATACCATTGTTTATAATGTAATGAAGAAACTGTATAAGGATTATTCTCTGGACGAAAATAAGGAGAAATGGGTATCAGGTTTAGCAGGAATACTGGGAGGTCTTTCACTTTCATTTGCCGGAAATATGCATTATCCGATATATAAATGGATCGTTCCAAGACTTTATATGGTTCTGGGAAAAGAACCTCCGGCTGCATACTGGTTCCCGGATGCCACCAGATATATAGGACATAATCCGGATATCGCTGACAAAACAACCCATGAGTTTCCAGGCTATGCCTATGTTCTTGGTGATCTTCATGCCCATGTTGTAAATATAATATTTGTACTTACGGTTCTGGGTGCTCTTTATGCATGGATGCTTAGTAGAGAAGAGCTTATCAAATCAAATAAAGACGCTGAAAAAATAGAAAAAGTTAAATGGGTAAAAGAAATATTTGCACCATCTATGTGCTTATGTATGTTCTTCGTAGGTCTTTTCAATATGACGAACACCTGGGATTTTCCTATCTACTTTGTTGTATCTGGAGGAATAGTCCTGTTTACGAACCTCATTACCTTCAGATATAAGAAGCAGGCATGGATACTTACAGGACTGCAGGCACTGGCCTATATAGTAGTGTGGGCTATAGTTTCGCTTCCGTTCACACTGAGCTTTGACAGTATAGCAACCTATGTCAGATTCGTTGACCGACATTCCAGGTTCTATCAGCTCATGGTCCTCTGGGGACTTCCGGCAACTCTGGTGCTCATATTTGTTATCAGAAGAGTAGTGCTGGCGCTCAAGAAAAAAGGAGGACATTTCTTCCCGAGGTTTTTTGATAATATGACTCTTGGCGAGCTTTATATCTGTACCATCGGTGTTTGTGCCCTTGGACTGGTGCTTATGCCTGAAGTTGTCTACGTTGCAGATATTTACGGTGGAGAGTACCAGCGTACAAATACGATGTTCAAACTTACATATCAGGCATATATATTGTTTGCCATCGCCATGACGGTCATCATTGTTTTCCTTATGTACTTCAAGCTGGGAAAACATCTGAGAAGGATTGGAATAGTGGCGTTGACACTTTTCCTGTGTACGGTAGCATACTTCTTTGAAGCATGCAGCGCATGGTTTACAGGATACTATAAATCCCTTGATGCGTCCTGGTTCTTAGCCAGTGAATCTCCGGATGATGAAGCAGGTATAGAATGGATAAATGAAAATGTTCCTGGTGACGCAATTGTTCTGGAAATGTTTGGTCTCAGTTATACATTTTTCAATCGTATTTCTGTATTTACCGGAAATTCAACTGTTCTTGGATGGCAGACTCATGAATGGCTGTGGAGAAGTTCGGGTGATAAGGATTATCCTGAGATAGTTACAAACAGAAGACAGGATGTACTTAAAATATATACCTCACAGGATATAGGTGAGGTGAAAGCACTGATCGATAAATACGATATAGATTATATCTATGTGGGAGAGGCGGAACACTTTGATGGTTATTCCGCTGCAGATCAATCCTATGTTGATGCCGGTACGGCTGCAGCTTATCATGGTGGCAATTATCTGAAGATAGAAACCAACGAAGAACTGCTTAAGCAGCTGGGGGAGGTTCATATGATCAGTGAGGCTACAGATGAAAAACCATACGATACATATATTATAGAAATTGATAAATAATATGGAAACAAAGAAAAGGGCGGCTATGCTTGATAAGCAGAACCGTCCTTTTATAGTTTATGTATTTTCTTATCTGTTCATATCCTTTTTGAATTTACAGAAATCCCAGATTGCTTTAATGCCTATTTTTACAATCTTCGGAATGTTAATGGAGTTGACGCCTGCTGTACGGGGCTTAAAGGAGATGGACTTGAAGCATCCCTTTTCTCCATAGTAAGCATAGAAGGTTGTGATCATTATGTTTGGAAGATTATAGTCTTCCTTAAATCTATACATATATTTATTCAGTACGCTGCACTTAAGAAGTCTGAAAGGAGCGTTTGCATCCGGAACCTTGATCCCGAAGAATATCCACAGAAGAAAGCAGACTACTTTTTCCACAAATGCTCTGCTTTTTCCGTCTCCTCTAACAGTTCTGTTTCCAAATACACCATCGTATCTCTCACGCAGCTTCCAGAAGAGTGCAAATTCATCCGGATTAGTCTGGTCATCAGAATCAGTCTGGAAGACATAGTCTATATTATTATCTATAGCATAGTTATACAGAGCTATGACTTTTGGACCATGATACTTAATGGTATCAGCCAGTATCTCCAGTTTTGGATATTCCTTCTGAAGCTCTGTCAGTATCTCGTGGGTTCTGTCACTGCTTCCGCTGTCAGCTATGACCAGTCTTGACTCCTCGGCCTTTCCCTCTAAAAGCGGGTACCATTTCTTTATTACATTTTCTATATTACCTTCTTCGTTATATGCAGGCATGACTATGTAGAGTGAATCCATTTTTTAACGCCCCCTTTTCTTTATGAATTATCACATCTCTGATAGTAAGTATAACATAGTAAGTTATGAATAGTAACTGTGAATAGTAAAAAAAACAATACCTGATTTAAGATAATTGCTATTTTTTTCTTATTCCTTTATCATAAAGAGTGTATAAATACTTTTAGAGCAAATAGACTGAGAACAGGATTTGTTTAGAGATAACCATGGATTAAGGAGCGGTTAAACGGAATGAACATTTTACTTATTACCACAGGTGGAACCATATGCAGTCTTGCTTCATCTGAAAAGGGAAATAAAAATGATATAGATACCGGAGGTGTGCTTCCGGAGCTTTTAGGCAGAGTAAACTCAGTCCTGAAGGCAGACGAAAGTGCTGATGATGTCAGCTTTGAAACTGCCTCACCTATCAGCACTCTCAGTGAAAATATGACTACTGATATGCTGAGTGAACTGATTGGGTACCTTCAAAATGTGGACTATGATAAGTATGATGGAGTAGTGATACTACATGGTACGGACACTCTTCATATAACTGCGCCCCTTCTGGCATCTCTTATGAAAGGGCTTAGCTGTCCGGTAATTCTGGTTTCCGGAAACAGGATCATTACAGACCCTGAAAGTAATGCATTTGACAATCTAAGCAATGCAGTCAGAATGATAAAAAAGCTTAAAGGTTATTTTGACAGCTGCGAGAAGACCGGACTAGAGGAAAATGTTTTTACAGTCTACAGGAATATGGATGGAGTTTCCTTCGTGCATAGAGCTATGGAACTGGAGGAGTGTGCTGACTATTCGGAGGACTTTTTCAGCAGAGGAATGATTGAGACATCGAAGTGGCTGGCGGCGGATGATCTTGAACAATATATAACAGCGGATGATATAACACATATTGATGGGTCAGATATTGATGGTTCAGATGTTGATGTGACATATTCTGAGGTAACAGATAATAATAAGGTGCCTCTCGTTTACCGAATCAGCTGCATGAAGGATAATGTTTTATATATTAAACCTTATGTCGGAATAAATTATGACAGATATGGCCTGGACGGGGTGAGTGCAGTGCTTCATGGACTTTATCACAGCAGCACGGCAAATGCGCTAATGGATACAAAACAGTCTGCGCTCAGGATGCTGGACAGATGTAAAGAAGCGGGAATACCGATGTATATATTCCCGTGCAATAAAGAATCCTATAGGTATGTGACCACAAAAGCACTTCTTGAGGGTGGGGCTATCCCAATAAGCGGTGGAACCTGGAACAGGGCATATACAGAACTGCTTATCAGATATGCTGAGTACATGAGTCATGAATAGAAAGAGAGAAAAATGATAAATATAGTATTACATGAACCTGAGATACCTCAGAATACCGGAAATATTGGAAGAACCTGCGTTATAACAGGTTCCAGACTTCACCTGATAAGACCGCTGGGTTTCAGGATAAACGAAAAAACTGTTAAAAGAGCAGGGCTTGACTACTGGCACAAGCTAGACGTTACAGAACATGATAATTATGAAAGTTTTTTGAGTTATGTAAACCATGGGGGCGAAAAAATAGATAAATTAGTAATGTCTAGGGAAGATCGACAGGTATATTCGAACCCTGACATTCCAGACGATGATGCAGAAGGTAAAAAAGGATATGAACCCAGGATATTCTACGCAACTACGAAGGGAAAACATAGATATACAGACGTAGAGTTTCATGATGGTGATTACATCATGTTCGGTCGTGAAAGTGCAGGTATACCGGAGGAGATTCTGGCAGTGCACCCAGAGGACTGTATCAGAATACCGATGCTTCCAGAGGAACGATCTCTAAACCTTGCCAACAGTGTGGCTATAGTTCTGTATGAGGCTCTCAGGCAGCTGGACTTTCCCGGGCTTGAAAGCGAAGGGGAACTCCACAGGCTTAAATATATCTGACATAGTATTGATCATATAGGGAGGACAGTGTTATATGAAGAAAATTATTGTTGCAGCTATTTTACTTATTTTCGGAAGTTTATCCCTTACAGCCTGCGGCTCTGATCCAATGGTAGTACAGGAAACCCAAACAGGTATGAATCTGGAGGATAAAGCACGTGAGCTGACCGGTCAGCAGGGCGAAGACTCAGAGGGCGCCGACCAGGCTCTTGAGAAAACACCAGAGTAAATGTTACATTATTTAGGGTTTTGTTTATGTGGTTATTAATTTTTGGAGTGACCTTTGCGGCGCTTATTGCGGCAGTTATCTATATGGTTATTGTTGTGAGCCGCTTTCCAATGATAAAAAAAATAACAAAGGATAAGAGAGTGTTCAGGATTCTGATATCCCTTGCTATTAATGTGGCTTTTATGAGTCTTCTAACGGTTCTTACATCCTTCGTAAATGCTACAGTTATTTACTTGCAGCTGCTGCTGTTTTTTCTGCTGTTTTCTTTTATCGGATGGATTATTAAGAAAAGTCTTAAGAAGGAATCTGAATTCTACTGGCAGGGATGGCTCTCTGTTATAACCTGTATAGTTTATTTTGCTATCGCATTTTTCCTTTGCAAAAATGTATGGCTTAAGGAATATAATCTTAGTACTGAGAAAAATGTGGGTGAAATAAAAGTTGCTATGTTTGCTGATTCACATGTGGGAACCACATTTGATGGAGAAGGCTTTGCAGCGAATATGAAGAAAATCCAGGAACAGAGTCCGGATGTTCTTTTAATCGCAGGGGATTTTGTTGATGACAGTACTTCAAGAGATGATATGGTGAGAGCGTGTCAGGCACTTGGTGATTTTAAGGCTAAATACGGTGTATGGTACTGCTTTGGAAATCACGACAGAGGCTATTACAGAGATTCTGAAAGTGGTTTTACAGAAGAGGATCTGGTTGCAGAACTTGAGAAGAATAATGTTCACGTGCTGGTGGATGATTATGCATTGATTGATGACAGATTCTATATAGTAGGTCGGGAGGATGCGTCAGCAGACTATGAAGAAGAACTTATAGGTAAGGAGCATACAGATGATTTAGAGAGGAGTAATGGCCAGTCCGGAGACGGAGTAATGCCGGTAAAAAAATCCGGAAGACTTTCTGCTGAGGAACTGATCGGAAGGCTTGATCCTGAAAAATATATAATCGTTCTGGATCATCAGCCCAGTGATTATGAAAATGAATCAGCTACGGCAGCTGATCTGGTGCTCTCGGGACATACACATGGTGGACAGCTGCTTCCTATAAACTATGTGGGAGAGTGGTTCGGCATCAATGACAGAACCTATGGCTTTGAAAAAAGGAATGGTACGAGTTTTATTGTTACCTCTGGTATCTCTGCCTGGGAAATCATATTTAAATCCGGAACTAAATCGGAGTATGTAATTATAAATATAAATTAATAAGACTGGATAAGGAGCGAAGATGAAAAAACTAGCTGTTGTTTTTCCTGGAATTGGATATCATAAGGACAAGCCTCTACTTTATTATTCGTCAAGGCTTGTGAAAAATGAGGGATATGAAATCATAGATGTCAGTTATCATGATCTTCCTGAAAAAATAAGAGGAGATCAGGAGAAAATGATGCTTTCAGCAAAGATTGCATATGGGCAGACTGAGGAACAGCTGGCCTCAGTTGATTTTGGAGCGTATGATGAGATTATCTTCATAGGAAAAAGCATTGGAACTGTAATGCTGACACGATATGTATCTGAACATGGTATAAAAGCAAAGCAGATATGGTATACTCCCGTTGAGGCAACCCTTGATCTTTATCCGGGGGATGTCAAGGGTGTAGATTCTTCTGGTTCAGGAAATTCCTCTAGCGATCCTTCGGATGTCATCATGTTTATCGGAGATGATGATCCCTGGTCTGATGTGGACAGGGTGAAGAAAAAGTCTGATGAAAAGGGTGTCAGATGGTTCTCCTATCCTGGATGTAATCATTCTCTGGAATGTAATGATGTTGAAAGAAATATAGAGATAATCTCAGAGGTAATGAAGAAAACTGCGGAGTTTATTGATTCTACCCAGGTATCATAGGTGAAGCCTCATCAAGTATGATAAAACTTCCAAAACGAAAAATACTCTGAGCGAAACAATAAAAGGTTTTAAAATATTACTATTTGTAATATAATGGAGCGGATGTATCTGCGGAGATACATCCGTTTATAATGCTTTCCCTGGAGGAAAGACCTAAAGAAGATATAAATATCAGGAGAAAAATTATGGCTATGAAGAAGAAGCCTGTCACAGGCATGAAGGACATTCTCCCTCGTGAGATGGAGATAAGAGACTATGCGATAGGACTTATAAAGGAAACATATAAGACCTTCGGTTTTACTTCAGTGGAGACACCGGCGGTTGAACATATAGAGAATCTGTCAAGTAATCAGGGTGGCGAGAATGAGAAGCTCATTTTCAAGGTATTAAAGAGAGGAGATAAGCTGAGTTCTGCTGTTGGAAAGCTGGTTCAGAGCGGTGCTAATGCATCAGGAGACGCAGATAGCGAAGCTGGTGGATACGATGTTGGTTCCCTTACTGATAGTGGTCTCAGATATGACCTGACACTTCCACTTTCAAGATATTATTCAAATAATGCGAACGATCTGCCTTCACCATTCAAAGCACTTCAGATGGGAAATGTATGGCGTGCCGACAGACCGCAACGTGGACGCTATCGTCAGTTCATGCAGTGTGATATCGATATACTTGGTGAACAGAGCATACTTGCTGAGATAGAACTGATCCTTGCAACAACTACACTTCTTGGGAAACTTGATTTCAAGAATTTTACGATTAGAATAAATGACAGAAGAATACTTAAGGCAATGGCAGCCTACAGTGGATTTGCAGAAGCTGACTATGATACAGTATTTATAATTCTGGATAAAATGGACAAAATCGGTCTGGATGGAGTAAAGGAAGAACTTCTGAAGGAAGGCTATGGTGATGAGAAGGTAGAAAAGTATCTGGACCTTTATGCAAAGCTTGGATACACTTCAGGGAATTCGGAAGCTGAAAAAACAGACACACCTAATTCTGATAAGGCTAAGGTAAGCGTTTCTAATATCAGAATGATCAAGGATATCCTGGGTGAGTTCCTTGACGAAGAGGTATCCTCAAATCTGGAAACAATTATCTCAAGTGTTGAAGGCTCCAAGGCAGCTGATTTTGGTATTCAGTTCGATCCTACACTCGTACGTGGAATGTCCTATTATACGGGACCTATCTTTGAGATATCCATGGATGAGTACGGCGGTTCAGTCGGCGGTGGCGGACGCTATGATGAAATGATTGGTAAATTTACAGGACAGGCTACTCCTGCAGTAGGATTCTCCATCGGATTTGAGAGAATAGTTATGCTTCTTCTGGAGAATAATTTCCAGGTTCCAGGAAGTGGTTCAAAGAAGGCTTATCTAGTAGAAAAGAAAATGCCGGCTGACAAGATGCAGAAGATTCTGCAGAAGGCAAAGGAAGAGAGGGATGCCGGAACCATCGTTAATATATCCGTAATGAAGAAGAATAAAAAATTCCAGAAGGATAAGATGATGGAAGAGGGATACGCAGAATTCGAGGAATTCTTCTGTGACCGTGAATTCTAAAGGATAAATAAAGTAATTAAAATAATATGTCAATTTATTGGTATAAGATTTGGAGGAAAAAATAAATGCAGTCAAGAACCCATACTTGCGGCGAGTTAAGAAAAGAAAATGCAGGAGAGAAGGTTACTATAGTCGGCTGGATGGAAAATGTCAGAGAAGTCGGCGCAAACCTTGCATTTGTAATAATGCGTGATTTCTACGGAATAACACAGGTGGTTATAGAAACTGAGGAAATGATGGCTCAGATCAAGCCGGTTAACAAGGAATCAACTCTTAAAATCACAGGTACTGTTCGTGAAAGAAGCAGTGTGAATAATAAGATTCCTACAGGCGAGATAGAGATAGTTCCTGAATCAATCGAAGTACTTGGAAAGAACTATCATGCAGAGCTTCCTTTCGAGATAAATCACTCAAGAGAGGCAGATGAAACCTTCCGTCTGAAACATCGTTATCTGGATCTTCGTAATCCGGAGGTAAAGAATAACATCGTTCTGAGATGTAATGTTGTTGCTGCACTGAGAAGTGCTATGATCGCACATGATTTCCTTGAGATCACAACACCTATCCTTACAGCTTCATCCCCTGAAGGTGCAAGAGATTATCTGGTTCCTGCAAGAAAGCATCCGGGCAAGTTCTATGCGCTTCCACAGGCACCTCAGCAGTTCAAGCAGCTCCTTATGACAGCAGGCTTTGACCGCTACTTCCAGATCGCACCTTGCTTTAGAGATGAGGATGCAAGAGGA
>CACZOE010000045.1 GCA_902782695.1 uncultured Lachnospiraceae bacterium
CAGTAAAATCAAGGTTTCCGAGACATTTAGTGTTTTCAGCAACTCTGAAAAAAACCTGAAAAAATGCCTTCATTTTGCCTTCATTTTTAATATTTGCCTTCATTTTGCCCTCAAATTTAACTAAAAAGAAGCCGCCTACGTATGGGAATGTAGACGGCTTCACTTATGGGGTTTTATATGAGCAACTTATCCGGGGGTTTGGATAAGATAGCTACCTTATATAAACATTTTCACCCTTTCGGGCACATGACCAGCCTTTGCTGTGTCGGATCCAGACGTTTGATCCTTCCTTCCTGATTTCAAGGCACTTGATCACTGTCCCTTTCGGAAGAGCATTTGCAACGATTGAGGATGACATGGATGGACTCATACGGACATTGAGACCACTGTATGGCTGGGTAGTATATGTCTTACCAACTATATAACCTTCTATAGTTGTCTCCTTCGGTGACTGATCCTGAGTACCGGACATCATCTCGTTTACTCTCTTCTGAACTGCATTATAATCATAACCTGCAGCTTCCAGCTTCTGTTTTCTTTCAGGGTTAACTCCCCACTTTCCGGCAATTACTTCCTTTGCAACCTCATCAATACTCTTTTGCGGTTGTGGAGTCGGAGATGGTGCCGGCTGTGGAGCAGAGCTGTAATCTACCCAAGGAGTCATCTTTCCATGATGGGTCCACGCTCCGTTTTTAGATCCACCTTTGTAATTGTATCTGCCGCCGGTATTGGAGACGTAGGAATACAGGATTCCTCCGCCCCATGCAGACGTGCATTCTATGCAGTTATATACATGGCCATTCAGGGTCACTTCCTCGCCAATATAACCGCCTGCGTGAGTTTGTTTAACTCCGTTTCGGTAGTACTCCATATAAAGGTATCTCGGCTCGCCTGCCTTTAACTTCTTGAAGTCCTTAGAAACGTCCGAGCATTGACTCATCAAGCCCCACTCTGTGCAATCTCCGGTGTTTGAGAGGTTGCTCTGGAAATATCCAGGAGTGAGGTTGTTTACGTTATACCCATTTAGGAGAGCCTTGTAGAGATTCACGCAGTCTGCAGAAGTTCTTCCGTCTTCGTGAACATAGCACAGATTGTCCGGGTATTTGTTCTTGTAATAGGTTCTCCTGGCAGCGAGATTCTTAAGCCTCTCCACCAACTGAACCGATGTCATTATTACCTTTGCCATCTTCTTCCTCCTTCCTGATCGTAGCATGTGATATTCCGATGAGCGAGCCTATGAATAAGGCTACTGCATTGATAGTTGCTGTAATTTCTGCGCCATATGGAAGTCCCCATATCTTTGCAAGGGTAAAATAAAGGACTGCCAATGCCGGAAGGGCAATAAGGCAGACCCATTTAAGGACGTTATATACTTTATCATTCAGTTTCATGCAGTACCTCCCAGCTTATAAATCTTAGTTACTACTCCTGAGCCATATTGCGCATTATTAACAATATGAATCTTATGATTATCGGAATCATACTGCATCTGAATCCAAGCACTTGACTGACCATATTCTGCAATACTGAAAGTATTACCTGAGAATACCATTTTTGCTGTAAAGAATTTCTGTCTTATACCATCGGTTGCATTTCCCATTTCAAATATCAATAAGCCATCAAAAGTTGAACTTAAATCTTCAGGAAGTGCAATATCATTATTATATGTCCCAGTTCCTGACCATACCTCTTCAGGAACAATACTGACAGAACTGCCTCCACCGCCGCCTGATTCAGCAGCTTGTTTTAAAAAAACTTCTTCACGTGTCACCGGAGCAGGCAGCTCCTGGGTTTCATCTGAAAGTGCATTCAGGAATCTTTCTCTACGTGTAATAGGCGTTAAACTCATCTTCAGCCTCCTATCTGTTTTCTAAATAAACATTGATTTCTTTGTCGGATTCTTCAAGTGCTTCAACTTGATTTCCGTCTATCGAGTGTCTTAATATCGCCCTTGTTGCATGTAGCATAATTCGGTCATATTCATCTTTATGTTTTCGCCATTCTTCAAGGTCTTTTATTCTTTTATTGTCATTGTCAAGCAACTGAGCGTGCAACTTCAAATCCTCATCACGTAAGTCATTCGGCTTCTTGAAATACTGAACGACTTTAATAATTATTGCTACCGCTCCTGCTATCGTTACCAATGCCGCACAAGCTGTTAGGAATAGTTGCAGGAGCTGAAAAATAGTGAATGTCATGGCTAGTCACCTGCTTCAAATGCAAGCATACAGTATGTAGTGTTAGCATTTGGACATAATATATAATAATGTTTGCCCTCGACCTCTGCCGCAAATGTAGTGCCCGGTGATGATGGTGGTCTGACAGGC
>CACZOE010000046.1 GCA_902782695.1 uncultured Lachnospiraceae bacterium
AGATGTAGCCATAGCTCCGACACCACCTTCTAACTGGTTGATCTTTTCCTCAACAGCCATAACTGTAGGATTAGCAAATCTTGAGTAGATGAGAGCCTTTGTAGGATCATCAAATACTGCAGCGATTTCCTCTGTTGAATCAAATCTGTAGGTAGTACTCTGAACGATAGGAACTACTCTTGGTTCAGTGTTCTTTGGTGAATAACCTGCATGCAGGCATAATGTTTCGTCTTTCATGACTTGTCCTCCTGGATTTTATATTATTTGTATATCTTTTTTTTTACGATAGTCTTCTTATGATAGTCTTTCTTACGCTAGTCTATAGACCTTCGAGTCACATTCCTTTTTGACAGGAATCTCCACAAATATATCATAATGTATAAAAAAAATAAATCACTTGTTATATGTAAAATCTATATATACTATACAAAATACTTATTAATGGTTATAGGATGAATCTATAATATCGTAAGCATTTATGACTATAATCTTAAGAATCCTTTAAGTTTACAAATATATATACGGATGGTAAAATGATGTCGTTTATATGTATATTTGGAACTGTTATATGAGGGGGAGATTCAATGATCAAGATATTAATAGTAGAAGATGAAAAGCCCATATCCAATCTGATACGTCTCAGTCTTAAGGGAGCAGGTTATAACTGCGACACTGCATTTGACGGAGAGGAAGCTATCGAGAAGATAGATGAGAATCCATATGATCTCATTCTTTTGGATGTCATGCTTCCAAAGGTTGACGGATTTGAGGTTATGGAATATGTGAGACCGCTTGGGATTCCTGTGATTTTCCTTACTGCCAAGGATGCTCTGGATGACAGAGTAAATGGCCTTAAGATGGGAGCTGAGGACTACATCGTAAAGCCTTTTGAGGTTGCTGAGCTTATCGCAAGAGTTGAAGTGGTACTTAGAAGATACAACAAGACTGAAGATACATTTTATCTGAATGGTCTTACTGTGGATGCAGTTTCCATGGTTGCCAGCAGAGATGGAAAGGAGATAAGTCTCACTCCGAAAGAATTTGAACTCCTTCTTCTTTTCCTCAGAACTCCAAATACAGCCCTCTACAGAGATACTATTTATGAAAAGGTCTGGGGCGGTGAGCTGGAGTACGGCAGCAAGACAGTGGATCTTCATGTGCAGAGACTTCGTAAAAAAGCAGGCCTGACCAAGGAGCTGAGATCAGTCAGCAAGGTAGGCTACAGGCTTGATGTGAATTAGTTCTACAAATAACATATAAAGAGGTTACAAATTTTGAGTTTACGACTTAGAATCTCGCTGGTAATGACGATACTTGTGTCTATACTTTTCAGTGTAGGTTCCACCATCATTATCCACAGATCCTATATGACTTCTCTCGACAGAGAAGAGCGCGAGGCTGTGGATAGTCTTCAGATGGTCAACAATGTATTCAGATTATCATATGAAAGCAGCGGCAGGCTGAGTGAGGATCAGCTGCTGAATATTCTCAGAAGTCTGGGAACATACAGGACATCTTCGGATGTCTTTTTGTTGTACAAGGATAGTGATCTGATCTACGGAAATATACAGAACAGCGAAGTAAACCTAAGTTTGGATACTCTCATGGAAAGTATGGGTGACGACGAGGGTATCTCCGTTAATTACAAATCCTCGGAGGATGGACTTAAATATATCATCAGTTCTTCGAAGATGATCGTTGGTAAAGATGTCTATATAATGTGTATCTGCCGTAACATAGAGCAGGTGCTGAATATGAGAAGCAGACTTTACAATATATTTGTGCGTTCTTTCCTTATAGTTCTGGTTGCAACTGCAATCGTGTCCTGGCTGCTTTCTGTCATGCTGGTAAAACCTCTGAGCGACCTGATGAAGGCTACCAGAGAGATAGCAAGTGGAAATCTGTCCTATCGTTCAAATATAAGAACCACTGATGAGATAGGTGAGCTGTCCCGTGATTTTGATGAAATGACTGACCAGCTGGAACACAATATGGAGCTGCTTAAGGAGGCTGCTGAGGAGAAGGACCGTTTCATGGGTGCATTTACTCATGAGCTGAAGACTCCTATGACATCTATCATCGGTTATGCCGAACTTCTGAGAACTCAGAATCTGGATAAGGAAGACAGGGATGATGCCCTGGAGTACATTTATTCTGAATCCAAGCGTCTCGAGAGTATGTCATTGAAGCTGCTTCAGATATTTGTTTCAAATAAAGAGAAGATAGACCTGAAGGAAGTAAGTCCTAAGGATATGGTGGAGGATATCGTTATACATCTGACTCCGAGTCTTGAGGAGCAGAGTATCAGTATCAGCTGTACAACTCAGGAGGGTACTGTTTTTATTGAGCCGGATCTGGTAAGGACGCTTATCCTGAATCTTATAGATAATGGTCGTAAGGCCATGGAAAAAGCTGGACATATTCAGGTGGACCAGACTCTTGATGAGGAAGGTGTCAGGTTTGTCATTTCCGATAATGGAAAAGGTATGCCGAAGGAAGCCCTTGACCATATAACAGAGGCATTTTACAGAGTTGATAAATCCCGTTCAAGAGCTCAGGGGGGAGCGGGCCTCGGTCTTGCTCTTGTGTCAAAAATAGTTGAGCTTCATAATGGAACCATAGATTTTTCCAGTGAAGAAGGAGAAGGAACTGTGGTTACAGTCTTTCTGAAGGGAGGTGTGTCCCCTAATGAAGGATAAAAGTTCACGTATCAAAATGATGGGAGTTGCATTTACATTTGCACTTTGCATATTCGGTGCATTTATGATCCCTGTATTTGTATTTAAATACGAAGACAGGCGCACCACAAATTATGATATACATTATGCGGCTGAAGGTATGGTCATAAATTCTGACAGGATTAATATATCAGAGAAGCTGAGGGACTTTGCCAGTGAACTGATAGAGGTTTCCTATATCTATATGGATGATGATAATGGAAGTAAGACTGCCACTCAGGATCCGGAGCTGCTCCGTGAGAAGGCGGTTAATGAGCTGGTGGATGTATTCCTTGGACCTGTTTATGATTACGATTTAATGGGACAGCTTGGGCTGATCAATGAAGCTTCAGACCTTAAAGCATATCTTCTTTCAGATGCTGACTGTTATATAACACCTATGTATATCATCCGTCCTGATAAGAAGGATGTGTTCATAGCATGGGAAGTGGATATCAGTGATGATGCTATAGGAGAGATATTACTTTTTGTGGATGATGATACCGGAAAGATACTATCAATGAAGCTGGAGGGAGTAGCGGTTGATCCTGACATTTTCTTTGAGCGTATAAAGAATGACAGCTTCAGGACGGTTATCTCAGAATACTATGGAATGAAGGTTCAGTCTGTTGAAAGTGCATACAGCGGCACTCTTATAAAAAGTAATATAATCATGAATCCGGATACAGAAGCAAAGAAAGATTTACCATTCTCCATGAATTTTGTTCTTGACGCAGGCAAGTCTAAAAGTATATATTTTAACAGCGTCGATGAATCACAGCTTATCTATGATATTAATGAGGATTTCGACACGGAGGTAATGGACGACTAGTCTGGGAGTAGGATGAGACTCCGGATGATCATATAAGAAAGATTTACATTCATGAGCGATAGACATACATATAATGACGATAGAAATAAATATAGTGACGATAGACATCATAAAAGAAATAAGAAGAGAAATAGCCGAAGTGCCAGGAAGGCAGTAGAATATAAGAAACGCATGATACTTCTCCTTGGCTGTGTATTTGTTTTTTTTGCAGTAGCAGTTATTGTGAAGGATATACAGGGTGAGGAGATAGAATCTGATGCGGCTACACCAAGCGGACCGGTCTTTAATTATGAGGACGCAATCCGTGGAATGACTCTCTATGATAAGGATGAGCATGACATCTCTTCTGAGAGAGCCCAGGAGCTGATGGAGGACTATGCTGAGTGCTACGGTTACTCTGTGGATGCTTACTCCGAACCGGTAAAGCTGCTTCTGGAGCATCATTATGAGGCAAAGGATTTTGCCCTGAATTATCCGCTTCATGTTTCAAGGGCTACAGCAACAGATGCAAATGCAACTGAGATACCTCAGGCTGAAGTGGCTGAGAAGGATTTGTCGGATATAGACCTTACAGCAGGAATCCCAAGACTCTTTCAGTGGGATACCAGATGGGGTTATCATATATATGGCTCGGATGCCATGGGTATAACTGGCTGTGGACCTACAGCACTTTCAATGGTTACCATGTATCTGCTTCAGGATAAGAAATATACTCCTGATTATATAGCTGATTTTGCAGAAAAAGAAGGCTACGTAGTTGCAGGAAATGGAACCAGCTGGGATATGATGTATGATGGTGCCACAAAGCTTGGACTGAATGTTTCCGTACTTGCTCTGGATGAGAACCAGATAGCAGGAGCGGTCATGAGCGGAATGCCGGTTATCTGTATAATGGGTCCTGGAGATTTTACCAACGAGGGACATTTCATAGTAATTACAGGTTATGAGGGCGAGCTCGTTGACGGTCTTTATACAAATGGAAGCTTTATCGTTAATGACCCCAACTGTATGGTGAGATCAAACATGTCCTGGGAATTTACCAGACTTGTTAACCAGATCGGAAATGTGTGGGCCTACAGTGCACCTGAGAAAGTGCCTGAGGAATCTGCGGATGAAGCTGGTGAGGATGCTGGTGTTACAGATGATCCGGGAGCTGATGGTTCTGGTGAAGCTGGGGAGAATGGTCTTGAGTAAATAGACGTTAAATAGCAGACTAAACAAAATTCAGAAACTACATAACTCACAATTGACAGCCTATTTACCCCTGTATTTTAATGTGAAAAATATCCAAAAGAACTATTCATTGTATAGTTTCGTTGTTGAATATGGAGAAAATTTGTAAAAGTATTGCAAAATATTTACAAAAATATTAAAATATCCAACGATAAACAGGTAGACACAAATACAAACAACATAGTTTAGTTATTTAAGTATCTATTTTATGGAGGAAAAGAAGATGGCAGTTAAGAAGGCAAGCGTTAAGGATCTCGCAGAGAAGGCAGCTGCAGCTAAGACAGAAGTTAAGGCAGCTGAGAAGAAAGAAGTAGTTAAAGAAGAGAAGAAGGCAGAAGCTCCTAAGAAGGAAGCTCCAGCTAAGAAGGCACCTGCAAAGAAAGCAGCTCCAGCTAAGAAGGCAGAGGCTCCTAAGAAAGAAGCTGCTGCAAAGAAGGCACCTGCAAAGAAGGCTCCAGCTAAGAAGGCAGAAGCTCCAAAGAAGGCAGAGGCTCCTAAGAAGGAAGCTGCTGCAAAGAAGGCACCTGCAAAGAAAGCTCCAGCAAAGAAGGCTGAGACAAAGGCTACAGCAGCTAAGGTTACTGTAGAAGTTCAGTATCAGGGATTCAACAAGTCTACAGACGATATCGTTAAGAAGGCTCTTGAAGTAAGTGGTAAGAAGTCAGTTAAGAATCTTAACGTATACTATCAGCCAGAGAATGGTATGGTTTACTTCACAGCTGATGGCGAGCAGGGCGAGTTCAACTTCTAAGTATTAGCTGATATATAAAGATAAAACTAATAATGAGTCAATAGAAATCAATCTATTGACTCATTTTTTCATTTAATTAAGTTTTCGGCAATATTTTTGCGGCGTTGTTTCAGCTGCAAATTTTATGTTACAATTATTCAGTTCCGATTATTCGGTTTCAATCATTCTGCGCCACGGAGTTTGATGATAGGTGAACCTTTACCCTTTACGTAATCACCTGTTATCACTACAGTTCCGATGGTGTTGTCGCGTGGTACCTGGAACATGATATCCAGGAGCAGTTCCTCGATAATGGATCTAAGTGCTCTGGCACCGGTTTTTCTTTCTGCAGCTATACGAGCTATTTCCTCGTAGGCTTCGTCTTCAAATTCCAGTTTTACTTCATCAATACGAAGCAGCTTCTGATACTGCTTGATGATGGAATTACGTGGCTCCTTCAGGATTCTCACATACATGTCATCATTGAGATTCTCCAGAGTAAATACTACCGGAAGTCTTCCCAAAAACTCAGGAATCATTCCGAAGCTTCTGAGATCCTCTGTAGTAACCTTTGAAAGAAGCTTTGGATCATTTTCTATCTCGTCTCTAAGATTTGCACCGAATCCGATAGAAGACTGGGCTGCAATTCTTGTCTTTATGATTTCTTCAAGTTCCGGAAATGCACCGCCACAGATGAACAGGATTCCGCTTGTATTCATCATGGTTGTTGGTGTCATGGCATTCTTGCTTCCTGAACCGATAGGTACTTCAACCTCTGATCCTTCAAGGATTTTCAGAAGTCCCTGCTGAACAGCTTCACCGCTGACATCTCTTGAACGGGTTTCCTGTTTCTTAGCCAGCTTATCTATCTCGTCGATAAACACGATTCCGTGTTCTGCTTTTTCTATATCATTATCAGCAGCTGCCAGAAGCTTGGAGAGTACGCTTTCTACGTCATCACCTATGTAGCCTGCTTCAGTCAGAGAAGTAGCATCGGTGATAGCGAGAGGTACATCAAGGATTTTGGCAATGGTTTTAACCATGTAGGTCTTACCTGAACCAGTTGGTCCGATCATAAGCATATTTGATTTCTCTATCTCTACATCATCCAGATAAGCTTCCGGATTTTCTTCGTAGGAGAGAGTAGCCTGCTCCTTTGCGCTGAGCTTCTTTTTAGGATGCTTCTCAGCGTTTGCAAGAGCTTCTTCCTCAGACAGAACTCTCTTATAATGATTATAAACCGCTACAGACATTACCTTCTTGGCATATTCCTGACCAACCACATCTCTATCCAGAAGCTTTTTGATCTGGTGAGGAGCAGGTATGCTGTCCAGTGTGAGCTTTGGTTCTTCCTCAGGAGCTGCACCATCTTCGCCTGGTTTTACATTTCCATCTGCATCAGCCTGTGCCGAATCTTTTTTCTTCCTTCGTTTAAGCTTCTGAGAATTTGGTATGTCCATGTTCGGAGTAAACATGTTCAGATTGTTGAAGCCCGGCATATTTGTAATGTCAAGAATAGGGCTGTTCTGTATCTGATCAAGAGTCTTCTGAAGACACTCCGGACAAATGAATACGTTATCTGCAAAATTTATAAGCTTTCCTGTTTCAGACTCGGGACGTCTGCACATATAACAATAATTTTCGTAATCGTTATTACTCAAGTATATTTCCTCCGTATTATTAGCATATTAAAAATTTATCTTCTGATTATAACAAATATTAGGTATTTTTACTATTGAATTCTAAAAATATTAGTGCTACTCTGTTTTAGATTTTGAACCATATTATATAAATGAAAGGAAACTATATGCCAATAATCATTGCGCACAGAGGTGCCTCCGGCCTTGTGGACAAGGAGAATACTCTTGAATCTTTTGAAAAGGCCATTGAAATAAATGCAGATCAGGTGGAGTTTGACGTGAGAAAGACTATGGACAACAAGCTGGTAGTCTGTCATGACAACATCCTTGCGGATCTTCCTGTGAAGCTTACCAAATATGAGCTGCTTGAGAAGGAAGCTGAGAAACAGGGTTATCATCTGCCTCTCTTAAAAGAGGTGCTTGAGCTCTGTAAGGGTCGTATTTACATGGATATAGAAGTAAAAGAACATGGATTTGAAAACCGTCTCATCAGGGAGCTTGACAAGTACGTCACTCCGGAAGAGTATTCTATCAAATCCTTTGATGACCGCGTTTCTTACTCGGTTAAGCTGATCAATCCGAAGATTAAAACCGGACTGCTTCTGGGCATCTCAAGAGGAGACAGCAGAAGAAGACTGTCTGAGATATTTCCTATCAGAAGACTGAAGAAATGTAAGGCTGATTTTGTGAGTCCTTATCATGGTATTGTGGTAATGGGCTTCGTCAGGAGAGCACATCGATATAAATATCCTGTTTATGTGTGGACACTCAATGGAAAAAAGCGTATAATGAAGTTCCTTAAAAAAGGGGTGGACGGAATTATCACTGATCGTCCGGATGTTGCAATGGAAGTTAGGACGGGGTTCATAGATGAAAAACAGGGTAAAAAATTATCTTAAATATATAGATGATATTCTGGCTGATACACCGGAAAATGCGTCCCGTGACTGGGATAGTGAGATAGAAAAGCATCTGCATCAGATACAGTTCTATCAGCATGAGAGACTGGTGCATCTGATTGTATTTGCGCTGGTGGCTGTCTGTACAGTAATGTGTATACTTACATTTCTTATAGAGAGCACACTGGTTCTGATACCACTTATCGTTATGCTTTTCGTGCTGCTGGTTCCATACTGCATGCATTATTATTTCCTGGAAAATTCTGTTCAGAGAATGTACGACCAGTATGACAAGATGGTTGCGAAGAAGGAAGTTTA
>CACZOE010000047.1 GCA_902782695.1 uncultured Lachnospiraceae bacterium
GCCATGATAAGTGCTATCTTCGCTGTAACAGTATCTACAGCATCCACTACATAGTCATATTTTGAAAAATCAAACTCTGAAGCATTTTCCGGAAGGAAGAAACATTCTCTGGTCACTACCTCTATGTCAGGATTAATGTCATGAATTCTTTCCTTCATGACCTCAGTTTTATACCTTCCAACTGTACTGTGAAGCGCTATTATCTGTCGATTTATATTTGACAGACTTACTCTGTCACTATCCACAAGCTCCAGATAACCTACACCAGCACGGGCAAGTGCCTCAACGGTATATCCTCCGACACCTCCGATTCCAAAAACTATAACTTTGGCACCGGTCAGTCTTTCTACTACATTTTCACCCAGCAAAAGTGCTGTTCTTTCTGATTCTTCTCTCATATCTATCAGTTCCAATAATCGTATACTGTCTCGGCTATCTGTTTTATGGTTTCACGTCCGGAGGCAGTATCACTCAGTTTACTTAGTAGCACACATATGATAATGTCAGACTTTTCACCATATATGATGGCCACATCATGTTCCACGTCATCCAGCTCGCCTGTTTTGTTAGCTACAACGATTCCTTCCGGAATACCCGCTGGAATTTTGCCTGTTCTTTCCTGATCCTTCATATAGGATAGTATTTTGTCAGCGCCTTCAAACTTATTTCTATATATCTTCTCGAGATAATCTCCGGTTTCAGTAACAGTAGTATAATTCTCTCCTCCGCTTCCGAAATCCAGCATCAGTCTGCCCATGGTTGTCTCTGTATAACCCATAGAAGCAATAAAATCATTTACTACTTTCATGCCTTCATCGGCTCGCCCGGACCCCAGTTTTTTTACCAGGAGATTAGTACTGTCATTATCGCTTACGGATATCATACTCTTTACAAGAGACTCGATATCTTCCTCGGAATTTCCGGCAGCAGTAAGCTGCTCCATATTTTTATATACAGCACCTGCCACAAAAAGCTTAATAATACTTGCACTTCGATGCTGATCTGTTGAAAGATCTATCGTTTCGTCAGTTGTAAGATTTCTGACATAAGCTGAACAGACAGCTCCCTTTTCTCTTTCTTCTTCGAGGAGCTCATCGATTTTTTCCTTCAGCTCTCCACCTTCTTCATGAGCTGACGGTCCCTCTGCATTTTCCGCATCCGGGGTATCAGCGAAGCCAAAATATTTATTAATTCCGTTCACGATACCTCTGACCATTTTTTTCTGATAAGCCGGTTCCTGCATGTTATAGTCATCCTGCTGATTTGTCATATATCCCATTTCAAGAATCATAACAGGTATCTGGCTCCAGTTTATTCCGGTCATAGTATCATTTTCCTGAATTCCTGTATTATTCATTCCAGTACTTGCACAGTACTCACCCAGAACAGATTCAGCAAGAGCATAGCTTTCTTCATAGAGATTTCCTACATTGGGATTTGATGCAGAACCAATTATCGCAAGCGCTCCCTTTGCGCTGGAATCCTCGCTTCCGTTTGCATGTATCCTTATGGAGATATCGGCTCCGGCTTCATTTGCCATACAAGCCCTCTCCATGTTGCTGATAGCGGTATCATTATCCTCTCTGGTCATTATAACCTGATATCCCTGCTCTTTAAGTCGATTCCTCAGCATTTTGGAAATATCCAGATTCAGTTGATACTCAGGTACACCCGTAAATCTTCCGGATGTTCCTCCTGTTGCTTTGGTCTTCATTTCTGAAGAGCCCGGAGCATTTGGTTCTGTAGCACTCATATCCACATTTGGTCCCTGATGACCAGGGTCAATGGAAATGAGAATATCTGCTTTAGGATTCTTCTCTACTGTTGCAGCTTCAGTCACTGCTTCTGTTGTTTCTTCCTCTTCTGCTTCGGCTTCAGATGTCTCCTCAGATGAGTCAGGAGAAGAGGCCTCACCTGATGTAGCGATTTCAGTAACCTCTACCATTTCTTCTGTTTTATCTTCCACAGCTGTCTGCTTCTGTTCTTTATTTCTTAGTATTCCTATAATGAAAAATAATGTGATCAGCAGACCTGCTATAATAAGTGAACCTATAATACAGATCTTTTTTATACTCATAGATTAATTATTCCTTTATCACTGACAAAGTATATTTCACTGAACCTCTTACTGATCCAGCTTGTATCCATTTGGATCCAGATAGTACTCTCTTTCACTCAGATAATTTGCATTTTCACTTTCTACAGCAGATAAATAACTCTGTTTGAAATCATCAGGATCTATCGTTCCTACATACCAGGATTTTGAATTGAAATAATTCCTAAGCTCTTTAGAAGCAAATTTTCTTCCATGTCTTGCATAGATTTCATTTTTTGCATAATTCACTTCACGAAGACTGAGATCTTTTACATCATCATAGGTAAGTCTTCTGGTATCGCTGCCCGGAATAATATAATCATTATCCGTTGATGCTGTTTTCTTCTTTCTGGTGATATCTTTTCCCTTGGAATCGTAAATCTTATCAACCTGGATAAATACTCTGTCATCCTCTATGTAACCTTTTCCAGTTACATTTAATTCATCTCCAAGTTCCACATAATCAAATATAGGTCTGCCCCATTCGCTTAGATCAAGTCTTGCACTCTTCTCATTCTCCAGGTAGTCCTTTCCATCAGCAAAACTGTACTTCGTTCCCCAGTCAATAATGATATATCCATCGCTGTTTTTTTCAAGAGTACCTGTCATTTCCAGATCATCATCCTGATTGAAATCGTAATCAGCATTAGGACGCTCGTCCTCTTTTTCCTTCTTTGCTTCCTCGGTTTCTTCCTCAGAGCTGTCAGCCACAGTTACCGCTTCTGTTACTGCGTCTACAGTTGTATCACTTCCAGGACTATTATTATCAGCCTCCTGTGATACATTTTGATCCTTACCTGAAGGGTTGATGAAAGTTTTATATATATACATAGTGCCCATACCGATGATCAATGCACCAAGTACGCAAAAAACTATGATAAGCGCCATTTTACCTCCGGAGGATTCACTTTCCACCGGCCTGCCAGGCCCATTATACTGTGGACTTATTTTCTGACCTCCCTGTGGATATGCACCCAGAGGCGGTTGTCCCTGATTCATTCCCCTTGGCTGCTGACCCTGCATACCGGCAGGTCCTGGCTGCTGACCAGAGCCTTGTCTCATATTTCCACCCTGCTGCTGATAAGCAGGCTGCCCCTGAGCACCAGCAGGTCTTCCTTGTCCTCCTACAGGAGCGGCAGTATTTCTTGTTCCACATGCCTTACAAAAAGCTGCTCCGGGAGCTAACTGACTTCCACAAACCGGGCAGAATCCCGTCGGTGCCTGCCTTTGTGATTTTTCCTGCTGCTTTCCACAGGAAGGACAAAAAGCAGCTCCGTCCGGAATATTTGAATTACAATATATACACCTCATAACAAAACCCCCATAATCTAAAATTATTATTTATTGTACCATATATGCATCAAAAATCCTTGTTTATTATATCACAATCTATTACTCTATGTCATACGGTATAACAAGGTACTTCTGATACTTACAGCTTTTTGTTATTATTCACGGTAAAACTGAAAACGCACTCTTGAATTATATGCCGTCAGATGTTTTAATTATATTTAAAGATTCTGGTTATTCATGTAAATGGTATTTATTTTAAAGGGAAAATATATGGACACAAGACGAAACAATATTATAAAACTTTTAATAATCGGTGCTCTTTTTGTTTCGATTATAGGTTACTTTTTTTATAGTCACGGAACCAGGCGTGGTATAGCAGGAATTGGAGAACCTATACAGACTGAAGATGTAGGAAATGAGCAGATAACGGTTTCAGGTTATAATGTACTTATCAACTATGAGTATGCTTACGACATTAGTGCATTGGTAGTCAGCACCCATAACTACTATGGTCTCGGTCTGGGAAATAAGCTGGCTCCAAGAGATTTTGCACTGGCCTGGGGACCTGTAGCCGAATACAATGACCGGATAGATTTTAACTGGGGGCAGTCAGGAAGGTGGTACCGCTGGCGAAGCAAGAGTTATGAAGATATTCTACCTGTTGGAGGCGAAGCAGGTGTAAATACCTGTTCTGCAAATAATCATATAATGCCTGCCAACAATACCGTCAGGAGAAAGATAAAAAAAGTCAGACGTGGCGATTACATAAGAATAAAAGGTCATCTGGCAAATGTATATGCCAGTAATTCAAAAGGAGACTCCTTCCAGTGGAATTCCAGCACTTCACGTGAAGATACTGGAGACGGAGCCTGCGAACTAATATATGTAACCGATATCCAATGGCTGGACTAAAGTAGTTTAAGCCCATCAGAGAAATTACTCCGATGGGCTTTTATTTATGCAATACAATATATAACCAGGGCTGCCAGCCATGCTACAACGCACTGAAGAATAACCATCACTGCTGCCCATTTTCGTCCAAGCTCTCTTTTCACAGATGCAATTGCTGCAACGCAGGGAGTATAGAGAAGGCAGAATACCAGAAGTGATATCGCAGCAGCAGGACCTATAAGGCCTGTTATATTTCCCTCTGTCAGTATGGTAAGGGTTGAAACAACACTTTCCTTTGCCATGAAACCGGTTATCAGAGCTGTAACTACTCTCCAGTCACCAAAACCAAGCGGCCTGAATACAGGTGCGATAAATCCTGCGATAGTTGCCAGTATACTTTGCTGAGGGTCCTCTACAAGTTCCAGATGAAGACTAAAGGTCTGAAGGAACCAGATAACAATAGTTGCAACGAAGATGATGGTAAAGGCTTTCATAAGAAAGTCCTTAGCCTTCTCCCACATCAGCTGAGCCACATTTTTAAGCCCCGGCATACGGTAGTTTGGAAGTTCCATAACAAAAGGAACGGCCTCTCCTTTAAATACAAACCTTTTAGACACTAGCGCCATTACAATTCCCGTCAGTATTCCCAGCAGATAAAGAGCCATAACGATCAGTGCCCCTTTCCCAGGGAAAAACGCAGCTACAAAAAATCCATATATCGGATACTTGGCAGTACAGCTCATGAAAGGAATCATCATTATAGTCATCTTCCTGTCCCGTTCGGAGGGAAGAGTGCGGCTCGACATTACACCCGGAACAGAACAGCCGAAACCGATAAGCATCGGTACTATACTTCTGCCTGAAAGACCCAGCTTTCTAAGGGGTCTGTCCATGACAAATGCAACTCTCGCCATGTATCCTGTATCCTCCAAAAGCGATAAGAAAAAGAACAGGAGGATGATAATAGGAAGGAAACTAAGAACGCTTCCCACACCTGTAAATATTCCATCAATAATTAGCGAATGTATGACTTCATTTACATTCCAGGCAGTGAGTGCTTTATCCAGGGCATCTGTCACAAAACCTATTCCACTCTCTAAAAGCTCCTGAAGCCATGCCCCCACCAGATTAAAGGTGAGAAATGCTATGATTCCCATGATCACAATAAATGCAGGTATTGCAGTATACTTTCCAGTGAGGATTCGATCTATCTTTTCACTTCTCTCTCTCTCTTTACTTTCCGCCGGTTTAACCACAGATTCTTTAACCAGCTTTTCTATAAAGGAGAATCTCATATCAGCAATAGCCGCCGCCCTGTCCAGACCTCGTTCCTCCTCCATCTGGACAATTATATGTTCCATCATGTCTTTTTCATTATCAGTGAGATCCAGTGCATCAACTACTCTTGTATCACCTTCGATCACTTTGTTTGCTGCAAAACGGACGGGGATATCCGCCCTCTTAGCATGATCTTCGATAAGATGCATAATACCATGGATACATCTATGCACAGCTCCATTATGGTCTGTTTCATCACAAAAATCCTTTTTACCCGGACTTTCCTGATATTTTGCAACATGCAAAGCATGATTTATGAGCTCATCAACACCTTCATTTTTGGCAGCTGAAATAGGAACCACAGGTATTCCAAGCAGAGCCTCCATAGCATTGATCCTTACAGAGCCTCCGTTTCCTCTAACCTCATCCATCATATTCAGAGCAAGAACCATCGGAATATCCAGCTCTATCAGCTGCATCGTCAGATACAGATTTCGCTCTATATTTGTAGCATCAACTATATTTATGATGCCCTTAGGTTTCTCGCCAATGATATACTGCCTGGAAACTATTTCCTCATCAGTATAAGGAGATAGTGAATAAATTCCGGGAAGATCAACCACTTCAGTAGAGCTATGTCCTAATATAGAACCACTCTTTCTATCTACAGTAACACCAGGGAAATTACCCACATGCTGATTAGAGCCTGTCAATTGGTTGAAAAGGGTAGTTTTTCCGCTATTCTGATTTCCAGCAAGTGCAAATGTAAGAGTTGTCCCCTCAGGAAGTGGTTTCTCTGTAGCTTTTTCATGGTATTTACCACCTTCACCAAGTCCGGGATGATGTTTATATTTTGAACTACTATCTTCTTTTGCTCCCGAGGATATTTTTCCGGAGACTTTTTTCTCTTGCGATTTACCCGCAGATTTTTTTTCTGATGGTTTTCCTGAAGTATTCTTAGAATCAGGTATAAGAGCAGAATTTATTTCTTCTTTACCTTCTTTTAGAGTATCATCCTGGTATACATCAGCAGTTTTATCTATCTTCTCAATTTCTATTTTCTCTGCATCAGCGAGACGGAGAGTCAGTTCATACCCCTGAATCCTGAGCTCCATCGGATCACCCATAGGAGCCAGCTTTACAAGAGTAACTTCAACTCCCGGAATTACGCCCATATCAAGAAAATGTTGTCTCAGAGCACCTTCTCCACCAACCGCTTTTATAAGCCCTGTATCTCCTATTGCAAGCTCTCTAAGTGTCATCATTAATCCTTCCTGACCTTAACTAAAAGAAACTATTCTCTCCAGGATTTCCCTGTCTACATGATATGGGACCTTTTTTATTCTGGCAGGATCAGCCAGAATATCCTTGATCGAATTCTCTATATTTATACTGTAATCAATTTCTGATATATTTCCGATATCACAGGCCGCTCCAAGAAATTCCTTGAAGCTATCTATATCTGTAAAATCCATAGCTCTAAGAAGCGTCTTTTTAGTCTTCTCGTCTGCATAGCTTACAAATCCCGGCTGAAAAATACCACACGCCGGACCATGTGCAACCCCTGCAGAAAAAGTAAGACGATAACTTAAGGCATGAGGCAGTGAAGTTCCTGTTATTGATATGGCCTGTCCAGCTATATTTGAGGCCTCAAGCATATCAGAAAGAATCTTCAGGTCAGTCACTTCATCAGCTGCAGCTCTTTCAGGATCAGAGGTTCTTCTTACATAATCAGATATATTACCCGGATGCTCGTTCTTCGTATATCCTATTCTTCTGTTTCCAAGAATTACATTTTTAGAACGGCTCCAAAGCTTCAGACCACTCAGAACCAGTGATCGGCTTTCATCGGTTGCATTCACATTTATATAGCTTTCAATTAGATGCGACATGGCATCTATAGCGGTATTTCTGATAATTTCATAAGGTGCATACATCAGATAAACCGGATCAAGAAGGGAAAGACTCGGGAATACCTTATGTGGAAGGCTTTTTTTCGTTCCCAGATCAACCCTGCTCAGAACGGATACTCCTGTAGCCTCAGAACCAGTTCCACAGGTAGTTGGTATACAGACTACCGGAAAGCATAGAGTCTGTCCATCCTTATCAGTATCCTGTGTGACAGGTGATTCATAGAGATATGATGCATCCTTCCCTGAATGAAATATCAGAATGGAAACAGCCTTTGCAGCATCCATTGGTGAACCGCCACCTACACCAATCACAAAATCACAGCCCTTACTGACACCTATATCGCGGGCTTCTACTATTTCACTGACAGGAGGATTCTCCGTTATTCCGTCATATATGACATATTCCGTGTTTGTTTTTTCAAGTGCAGTCTCCAGATCACGAAGGGAACCATTTGCCTTTGAAGAATACCTGCCAGTAACGATAAGCGCCCGCCTTCCAAGCCGGGCAATCTCGGCTGAGTGATTCATTACTGCTCCCTGTTCCAGATATGTGATTGTCTTCATTATTCTGCCCTCCTAAGATCAGATGTATCAAAAACGGCTCTATGACACACCCATAGATAAGGCTTCCCATAAAGGGAAGCCTGTTTTATATATATAAGTTATTATTATAGTTTAGTTTCCCGTAACAATATATGGCTGAATAACACTTGCCAGACTTGATGCAGGCATTGTCTGAAGCCAGATATGACCAGGACCTGTAACTACTGTGTTGAAGAGTCCCTCTCCACCAAATGCGATGTTCTTAAGACCTTTAACGGTTACGATATCCATTGAACAGGATTCAGACATTGCTGCAAGATTACCAGTATCGATAACCATCTGCTGACCAGCCTGAAGATCATACTCAATAACAGAACCATCAAACTCTGCAAATGCAACGCCCTGTCCTGAAATCTTCTGCATGATGAAGCCTTCTCCACCGAAAAGTCCTGCGCCAAGCTTTTTCTTGAAATGTATTGAAAGGTCAACATTTCCTACTGATGCAAGAAATGCAGATTTCTGAAGTACAATTGAATTTCCTGGAGAAATCTCAAAAGGTCTTATGGAACCCGGAAAACTTGAAGCACATGCTATCATTCCCGGACCACCCTCTGATGTATAAATGTTCTGGAAAACGGATTCGCCTGATACTGCACGACTGAACATTTTACCCAGTCCACCACCTGATGTTTCCATCTTCATGTTAGGCGTCATCCATGACATTCCGCCACCTTCTGTTCTTACCTGTTCACCAGCTTCCAGATTTATTATAACAACTGGAAGAGTATCGCCCTGAATCGTATAATTCATGCTACTTTTACCTCCTATAAATTTTTCTGGGTATTTAACCCTGTATATATGCTAACGGATTTCTCCGCTATCATCAAAAGCCAAAATATTTATCAACTGCATCTACCATGCCCTTAACCATCTTCTTCTGCATATCAGAATCATTAAGAAGCCTGTCTTCAGTTGGATTACTCATAAATCCACACTCTATAAGTACAGTAGGAATAGTACTCCAGTTGGTACCTGTGAGATCGTTTCTTACAACAATTCCTCTGCTTTTAATTCCCGTAGCTTTACAATAACTTTTAATAAGTAAATTTGCAAGTTTTTTTGATTTCTTCGCCTGCTTTTTTACAGGGTATGGATTTGACTCAGAGGGATATAGAACCGAAGCCCCTCTGACTGAGCTGTTTGCTATACTGTCTGCATGAATTCTGATACAGATATCAGCACCACTTTTATTACCCTTTATAGCCCTGTCTATGTTACTGATCTTTATATCATTTTTCGTACGACTCATCTCGACATCATAGCCCTTTTCAATCAGAGCTTTCTTAAGCTTTTTTGAATATGCGAGAGTAAATTTGTATTCAGGTATTTTGGTAGCAGCTCCTACGCAGCCTGAAGTTGCCTTATACTTAGTCTCTTTGCTGCCAGGACCTATCTGTTCCTGACTCAGATCATTTCCTGTCTGATGACCTGGATCTATAAATATTTTTTTCTTACCCTTAATCTTTATCTTCTGGGTTAATTCCTTTGTAACCTTGTTACCATTTATATCCGCATTAAAAACAGCTGTAACCTTTACAGTACCAACTCTTTTGCCGATAAATGTATCTTCCTCGATCTTGGCGTATTTTTCATTTGAAACCGAGTACTGAACTTCAACCCCTTCAGGGGCATTGGTTTCAAGCTCCAGCTCCTTAGCAGCTTTTATAGATTGAGGAAAATCCTCAAAAGCCGGCTCAAAGCTGTCCCACTCCTCCTGAGTTATAGAAATGCCTGCCGCATAAGTACGAAAGCCTGAAAGAATCTGGCTGCTAACAAATAAACATAACATAGAAAACAAAGCTAATGATAAAAATCCCGAAAATTTATATCCTCTGTTTTTCTTAGTTTTTTTATAATCAATTTGATTAACGAACATAGTATATCCTTCCGATTTGTGTAGAAAAACTATCTTATATATGAGATCTTCTACCCTTTGAGACAACTATCCATTCTGTGAATATCCATCTCTCAGCTGATGAATAGCTGAGCCACATTTACCGCAATAAAATGCATGGAAACTACATATTTCATTACATACAGGACAATGAATCAACATACTTCTGTCAGCATCATTATTCCTTGCAAGCTGCTGATTTTGAGGAGCATCTGATACATATAGATCCTTAATCACTGGCATACCATACTGCTGACCAGCCTGAGGTGGTATATTCTGTGTACCATAACCCGGCTGAGCTCCCGGCATTCCTGCTCCATACTGAGGCTCAGCTCCTGGCATTCCTGCTGCTCCGTACTGAGGCTGTGACTCTGGCACTCCTGCTGCTCCATACTGGGGCTGAACTCCTGACAAACCTGCCGATGAGTAAGCTGCACCAAAGTCAGCTGTACCATAAGCTGCTGCTCCCTGCTCAGGATTCATCTGCATTCCAACCTGATTAGGCTGTACATATCCTCCATAAGATGGAGCCTGATAGCCACCATAAGCCTGATAAGGATTTGAAGCCACCCAGTATTGACGATACTGTGGAGCCTCATACATTTTCTGATCTTCCTTCTTAGCCTTAACAATCCTTATAATAGTAAATATATCTGCAACTATGACGAATACTATAAAAAGAATAACAAATATCATTCTTCCGGTCATCAGACAGAAATCATAAAATGCATGCAGACTCGATGCCGTAATAAAACCTGTTATAAGATATTTTCTACATTTTGATCTGTCTCCATATGACTTAACATATTTTGCATTTCCATAGTAATAGCCCATGAAGATTGCGCACATTGCATGCGCCGGTATAGCCAGAAGACCTCTAGATATACCCATAGTCATTACAAGATGTGACTCTGTTCTAAATAGATAGAGTACATTTTCAATAGCTGCAAATCCCATGGAACCAAAGAGACAATATACTATTCCGTCAAACTTATAATTGAAGTGTTTATTTCTCCAGGTAAGAAAATATGCCGCAAGAAATTTACACATTTCCTCAATCACAGCCACCCCGAAGAAAGCCGTAACCATATAATAGATAAGAAATGTACCGCCAAAGGTAATATCTATTAGTTTGGCCATTATAAGTTCCAGAATCATTGCAGGAATAGCCGAAAGTATTCCCAGACCAAATATTCCAAGAAGCAGACCTATCGGTTCCTTCTCATGTTTATCCTGAAAATATATAAATATTAAAAGTACTACTGCCGGAAATACAGCAATACCCACTGTAAGCCAAGTATTCAAAATATTATTCCTTTCCTGCTAATAAACAAAAGCGCCCCGGGTTAATGAATACCCGGAGCTTTTTCCAGTGCGTCCCCGAGGGGATTCGAACCTCCGACCTACCGCTTAGGAGGCGGTCGCTCTATCCTGCTGAGCTACGAGGACATAAAACACC
>CACZOE010000048.1 GCA_902782695.1 uncultured Lachnospiraceae bacterium
GCTTATACATTTGTTAAGCGTGCTCTTGAAGCAGGAAAGAGTGCCTGTACTTCTAATAAAGAGCTGGTTGCAAAGCACGGTGCTGAGCTTCTTGAGATAGCAGCTGCCAACAATGTGAATTTCTTCTTTGAGGCTTCTGTAGGTGGTGGAATCCCTATCATCAGACCACTCTGTGAATGTCTGACAGTTGACCATATTGAAGAGATACAGGGTATCATGAACGGTACTACAAATTACATCCTGACAAAGATGGAGGATGAAGGTGCTGACTTCGATACTGTTCTTAAGGACGCTCAGGATAAGGGTTATGCTGAGAGAAATCCGGAGGCTGATATCGAGGGTTATGATGCATGCCGTAAGATAGCAATCCTTTCTTCACTTGCTTATGAGAAACAGGTTGATTTTGAAGATATATATACCGAGGGTATTACAAAAATTACCACAACAGATTTTGATTATATGAAGAAGATCGGAGCATCCATAAAGCTTCTTGGAATAGCTCGTAAGAATATTGGAAGTACTTATTCCATGGTAGCTCCATTTGTGATTTATCCGGACAATCCTCTCTATGCAGTTAAGGACGTATTCAATGCAATCCTCGTAAAGGGTGATATGCTTGGAGAAGTTATGTTCTATGGAAAGGGAGCGGGATCTCTTCCAACTGCAAGTGCTGTAGTATCAGATGTTGTTGATGCTATAAAGAGAAAGGGCGAGACAGCTAAGATTCTCTGGAGCAAAGAGAAGAGAATCATTGATAGCGCTGATACATTTACCACACCATACTTTGTAAGAATCAAAGGAACCGGTCTGGAAGCAGAGATAGAAAAGAAATTCGGTGAGGTTCAGTATATAGAAGGAGATGCATCTCTCGGCGAGACTGCATTTATCACCAAGGTTCTTTCAGGCTCAGAATATAAAGAAGCTTCTGAAGGTTTTGAGGTTGTCAGCCGCATCCGTGTGAGTGACTGATTTAAGACACATCGTTAAGATTTCGGTTCAAAGAACCGTGTTTATTATGAGGGGTAAAAAAGGGGAATATATTTTACCAGGAGGCATATGAAATGCTGATAGTTAAGAAGTTCGGAGGTACCTCAGTCGGCAATAAAGACCGCATATTCAATGTTGCCAACAGGTGCATCCAGGATTACAAAAACGGAAATGATGTTGTAGTCGTGCTTTCAGCCATGGGTAAGTATACCGATGTTCTGATCGACATGGCAAAGGAAATCAATCCAAATCCTCCAAAGCGAGAGCTGGATATGATCCTTACTACAGGTGAACAGCAGTCAGTAGCCCTCATGTCTATGGCTATGGCTTCTCTCGGAGTTCCTGCAGTTTCTCTTAATGCTTATCAGGTAGCTATGCATACCAGCAGCATCTATGGTAATGCACGTATTAAAAGAATTGATACAGAGAGAATCAGAAATGAGCTGGAGCAGCACAAAATAGTTATAGTTACCGGTTTCCAGGGTGTTAATAAATTTGACGATTATACAACCCTCGGAAGAGGTGGTTCTGACACAACAGCAGTTGCTATAGCAGCTGCACTTCATGCAGACAAATGTGAGATATACACTGATGTAGATGGTGTATATACAGCAGATCCAAGAAAGGTTCCTGCAGCACGTAAGCTGGATCAGGTAACCTATGATGAGATGCTGGAGCTTGCTACACTTGGAGCGGGTGTTCTTCACAACCGTTCAGTAGAGCTGGCAAAAAAATATGGAGTACGTCTTGTAGTACGTTCAAGTCTGAATACAAATGAAGGAACCGTCGTTAGGGAGGGAAGTAAAATGGAGAAAATGATAGTCAGCGGAGTTGCAGCAGATACAGATGCAGCCAGAGTTGCAGTAATCGGTCTTAAGGATGAGCCTGGAGTAGCATTCAAGCTCTTCAATGCACTCGCAAAGCAGAATATAAATATTGATATGATTCTTCAGTCAATTGGTCGTCATGGAAAGAAGGATATCTCCTTCACATGTACAGATGATGATGCAGATCTTGCAAAGCAGATCATCGAGGATCAGATGGACTTTGAGGAGATAGATGTAGATAAGGGCGTATCAAAGGTTTCTATAGTAGGTGCCGGAATGCAGACAAATGCAGGCGTTGCAGCTAAGATGTTTGAAGCTCTCTATGATGCAAATATCAACATCAGAATGATTTCTACATCAGAGATAAGAGTAACAGTACTTATCAACGAGAAGAACACAGAAAGAGCACTTAACGCTATCCACGACAAGTTCAATCTCGGAAACGAATAATATCTATAATGGGGAGGTTGCAATATGGGTATATTTGGCAAGATGCTTTTTGGCATTGACGAAAATGACAAGGCAAAGACAGAGGAATCAGGTGGCGTAGATCAGACAGAGGAGAAGCTGGTTGAGCTCATCAAAAGAAGCAAGGCTGTAGCGGCACTTTCCGTATATGCAGCAGCAGTTGACGGAAGCATATCACTCGATGAATACATGGAGATAGATATGAACGTAGGAGCAGCAAGTGAAAAAGCGAAGCTTCCGGAAAGAGTAGTAGAAGAGATAAGCGGCATCTATGACAAGCATAGCATGACCTGGGATGACGTAAAGAAATATCTCGACGAAGTATCTACAGATGATCTCGCAGCAATGTCAGATTACATAAATGGCATTATAAATGCTGATTCAGAAGTATCAGAAGCTGAAGAACAGGTTATAAAACAGTTCGAAAGCTATGTTGAGAGTAGAAATTAAATAA
>CACZOE010000049.1 GCA_902782695.1 uncultured Lachnospiraceae bacterium
TCCTCGCTGTTCGATTCCCGCATCTACGCTATTCAAAACGAAAAGCAGGCAACGGGAATCGAACCCGCCTATCCAGCTTGGGAAGCTGGTGTTCTACCGATGAACTATGCCTGCTGATAGATTAGAAGTATATCACTTATGCTATGTGGTTGCAATTGTGAGGGCATCTGAAAGAAGTGCAAATTCTTTTAGTGAGAGGGCCTCGCCCCTTACCCTTGTATCAAGTCCAATATCAAGGATAGCTTTTTCCACATCTTCTCTTGAGAAGCTCAGTCCTTCAAAATTCTTTACTGCATTGGCCAGGGTTTTTCTTCTCTGGTTAAATGCAGCGCGTATCAGCTGGAACATCTGTTTCTCATCCTTAACCTCTACGGATGGGCTGGCAAGTCTCGTCAGCCTTATAACAGCAGAGCCTACATTGGGTCTTGGCATGAAACAATTGGGTGGTACATTTGCGGCAAGATAGGGCTCAGCATAGTACTGAACAGCAAGTGACAGGGCTCCGTAATCCTTACTTCCAGGAGCAGCCTTCATCCTGTCTGCCACTTCCTTCTGGATCATAACAGTTATCGAATCAGCCGGAACCCTGGATTCCAGCAGACTCATGATGATAGGAGTTGTTATGTAGTAAGGAAGATTTGCAACTATCTTGAACCTTTTTCCTTCGAATATCTGAGCGATATCCTGTTTCATTATATCCCCATGAATAACTCTGACATTGTCATAATCAGCAAGAGTTTTTTCGAGTATGGGGATAAGCTTGTCGTCTATCTCGACAGCAGTAACAGTTCCGGCAGCCTCAGCCAGATACTGTGTCAGTGTTCCTATTCCCGGACCTATTTCAAGAACATTTGTGTCCTTATCTATCTCAGCCGCAGCAATTATTTTATCGATCACATGAGAATCGATAAGAAAATTCTGTCCGAAGGATTTTCTGAATGTGAAATTGTTTTCCTGAATAACCCTGGCAGTCACCTTCGGGTTACTTAGCATTTGTTCCTTATCCATATTTACTGTATTCCAGTTCTTATATTTATTTGTTGCACCCGGTTTTACTTAACCCTTGGGGCCTGTATAACCGATCCGCAGTATTCGCATTTTCCTCTTGTATTTGACCTGATTCTTGTGGAGGCACCACACTTCGGGCAGACCATCTGCATAAAGCCAAGTCCCTTTGCATCACCAACCTGAGCGTTATTTATGATCACGCTTGGGTTACGGCCCTGCTGAAGGGTACAATTCATGAAATAGCCTCTTCTGAAAATCTTTTCCAGTTCAACAAACAGATCGAAATATTTCATCCCAAGCTTATCACCCATTTCATGAGCGCTAATAACTCCGTCCCTATCCTGAGAAAAGATCTCGTCATACTGTTTCGCTTTCTTTATCCATTTCTTATTCTGCACACTGCACCATATCAGATAAACCCCTGGTACCATCAACGCTATATATAGAGCAAAATAGAACTTGGGTGCCGTACCATCTATAACGGCATATACGCCGAAGGAATAGAACACATTCATCACTATTCCGATTATCATCTGAACTTTTGCCTTGGCCTGATTTTTGCTTATTATTTTCTGATTCAGATATGAGGTTCTTACTTTCATTTATATCCCATCCTTACTCTGTTACTTAACCACACCTGATACCGGAGCCTGACAGGCCACACATTTGCTCATGCTTCCTGCTCTGATACGATTAGCCGTTCCACAATTAGGGCACTGACATACTATAAATCCAACTCCACTGTTTACATCCTCACCCGGAAGTGCATTATGTATTATAACCGCAGGCTGCCCTCTTCTTTCGAATGTACAGTTAATGAAAAACTTACTGCTGAAAAGTGAAACCAGCTCTCTGAAGATTTTCTGGCCAGGCTGCTGAAGAAGCGTTGACATTTCTCCTATAGTAACAAACCCATCTTCATCACTTCCAAAAATGGTTTCATATCTTCTGACGGCATCAATTCTTTTACCTATGCTGACACCGAAGCAGAAAATGATAATATCAACAACCAGAAAAAAAGAAGCAAATCCGATTCCAAACGCGTCCTTCTGAAAAATCATATAAACCAAACCAAACAGATTGAAGTCCCCGAAAACCATTGCAATGATCAGCAGGATTTTCCTGAGCACTTCCTGAGAAGCTACCTTTTTCTCATTCAGATATCTAGTATTCATACTTTTAAACCTTTCAAATAAAATAGTATTTCTCTATATTCTATATAAACGTAAAGAGTTTTCATAACAAATCTCAGCAACATCCTGGGGGGAAATCTCTTTAAGCCTTGCTATCTCGTTTATAACATAAGGAATATATCTGGAGTCATTTCGCTCCCCCCTGAAAGGAGTTGGTGCAAGATATGGCGAATCCGTCTCCAGAACTATTTTTTCGATAGGAATCGACTTAACCGCTCTTTTCAGTTTTTTAGAATTTTTAAATGTAACTACACCGCCTATTCCAAAGTAAAATCCCATCTTCAGAAACTCTCTGGCGGTTTCCTCAGAATAAGAATAACAGTGTACTACACCACCTATATCTTCTGCATGCGCCTGTTTCATAAGCTCTAATGTATCCTGCGCCGCATCCCTGCTATGAATAACAAGAGGAAGCCCCAGTTCTTTAGCCAGCTCCATCTGCTTCAAAAACCACTTATGCTGAAGTTCTCTAGGTGGTTCATCATAATAATAGTCCAGACCAATCTCGCCAATAGCTACAACCTTATCACAGTTTTTTGCCAGCTGTCGAAGTTCTTCTAAATCATCTTCTGTCATTTCATCCACATGGTGAGGGATTACACCGATTGATGCATAAATGAAGTCATAGTCCTGGGCAAATCTGACTGACTGACGAGAGGTCTTCATATTGCAGCCAATATTTGTAACCTTCTCTATATGGTAGCTGGATGTATTATCCGGGCTCTCAGCTGTATCGTCACTCTCATTTTTATCTTCTGATGATTCAACACTTTGAATAGTTATCTCCTGACAGAGCTCACCTCCGAGAAGTATATCCCTGTCTTCATCAAATCTGTCATCATCATAATGTGCATGTGTGTCAAATATTTTCATTACATGCTCCTCAGTCACTTACTTTAATCTTAAAAATTGCCTTTCTGATCTTACCCGAAGTCTCACCTGTCTGACAGCAGGGCTTATGAGGTTCTTCAAGCATACAGATGCAGAAATGACTTTTGTCAACATCACACTCAGCCAAAACCTTTCCATCTCCCAGAGCATAGTCCCCTTCAGCCTCATATTCATGTGTAGTATCAAATGTATTTAAAGCAGTAAAGAGCACCCGCTCCGAACCTTCAATATCGATATGGAGATCGAGATACTTTCTATGATATTCATAAATGCCCTCATCAGCCGGTATAAGATCCGGTGTTACCACATTTATAAAGAGCTCATCTCCATCTATCTCATTTTTTCCATCGGCAAGACTGCTCAGGTCATTTTTAATTATAAAGTCGATAGCCTTATCGAGATTCGGATATATACCCTTATAAAGTTCTAGAGTGTTTACATTTCCATAAATCATACTGTCACCTTCTTATCTATAAATCATGAAAAGCTTTATTTTTATATCATCTGTCAAATGTCATAAACGTTAAAAACGCACCATTCGTATTTTAACATTAAAATACGAATAGTGCATTATTTTTTATGGATTTAGCATATTCTCGGAAGCAGTTCTCCGGACGGCTGAGGCAGCATGGTCTTTGCACCGATTTCTGTAGTAACAACAACCTTTCCGACATTTTCCTCAGTTATCTCACCGATTATGGCCGCGTTTTCTGTATATTTATTATTCTTTAATGTTTCGATAAGTGCAGGTGCCACTTCCTTTGGCGCTACTACCACCATGGTTCCTTCATTGGCAAGATAGAGAGGATCAAGACCGAGAAGTCCACAAACTCCCTTTACTGCAGGATCTACAGGTATATCCTGGCTGTTTAAGCTTATTCCTACTCCACTCTCTGCAGCTATCTCATACAGAACTGTTCCCACACCACCTCTCGTGGCATCTCTGATAACATGTATATCCTTCGTAGTTTCTATCATCGATTCAACAGCGCCCCAGAGTGGTGCACAGTCACTCTTTATATCCGCATCTATACCCAGATTTTCCCTGGCAAGAAGAATCGTGCATCCATGTCTTCCGATATCTCCGGTTACAATGATTGCATCCCCCGGCTTTGCAAATGCACCCGAGGTGGAAAAGTCATCCTGCAGCTTTCCGACTCCTGTGGTGGTGATAAATATTTTATCCACCTGACCCTTTCCTGCTACCTTAGTATCTCCAGCAACGATTTTTACTCCGGCTTCAGCTGCTGTTTTTTCCATATAACCAGCTATCTCCTCAAGCTTATCAAGAGGAAAACCTTCTTCAATAACAAATGAGCAGGTCAGGTAGAGTGGCTTCGCACCCATGCAGGCCAGATCATTTACTGTTCCACAGATACTGAGTTTTCCGATATTTCCACCATTAAACTCATACGGGGACACTATGAATCCATCTGTCGACATCGCTATCCTGCCGTCTCCGACAGTAAGGACAGCTGCATCATCTGCTGTAAAAAGAGGATTTGAAAAATGTGCCTTAAAAACTTTTTCTATTAATTCAGAGGTCTGACGTCCTCCGGCTCCATGTGCAAGTGTTACTACTTTATCTGACATAATATTTCTCCGTTTTTTCTATTTTTGTAATTATATATTTTGATGTGGGTTCAAAAGTACCTTTGATATTTATGAATAACTATAATATGCTGAACAAGCTCCTTCGTTTGAAACCATGCAGGCTCCTATAGGATGTTCCGGTGTACAGCCTGTACCAAATACTTTACAATCCGATGGCTTACATTTTCCCTGAAGCACATCTCCACATCGACATGCAGGATTCGGCTTTCCTTTTATTTCAGGAATAGAGAGTTTTATTCTCGCATCAAAATCTTTATACTCTTCCCGAAGCTTAGTACCTGACATAGGGATAACACCCAGACCACGCCACTCTGAATCACAGGGTTCCATTATCTCATCCATTATCTTCATGGCTGCCGGATTGCCCTCCGGCTTTACTACACGGGTATAACAATTTACAAAATAAGGCTTACCCTTACCTGCATTTTCTGCGATCACTGCAAGTGATGTAAGCAGTTCAGCAGCAGTAAATCCTGTAATAACTCCTGACACTCCGTCATGCTCCAGCATATATCTGCAGTCCTTCTCTCCGGTTATGGCATGAACATGTCCCGGATAGAGAAATGCATCTGCCGAAAGCTTAAGTGCCTGATATGCATTTGGCATGGTTTTGTTTGCCGTAAGGATTGAGAAGTTACTGATTCCCTCTTCCTTTGCCTTTCTCACAGCCACACAGGAAGAAGGTGTAGTTGTCTCGAAACCAACAGCAAGGAAAACCACCTCCCTGTCAGGATTCTCCTTTGCTATCTCCAGACTGTCGAGGGGCGAATACACTATCCTGATATCTGCTCCTTCAGGTCTCACGCCTGCCAGACTCGTCTTTGTTCCCGGAACTCTGATAAGATCTCCAAAGGTACATATAATACAGTTTTTCTCAGTAGCGAGATATACAGCTTCATCTATAAATCCTACCGGTGTCACACATACCGGGCATCCCGGACCGGAAATCAGTTCCATATTTTCCGGAAGTATATTTCTGATACCCAGCCTGAATATCTCATGAGTCTGGGTACCACAGACTTCCATTATTCTGATCTTAGGACCATCGTAGCTTTTTATTTTTGCAATAGCTTTTTCTATTATCTCATTCATATATTGTCATCCTTTTTCTGACTCATCTTATGCAAGCAGTGAGTTCATGATTTCTTCTGATTCACTCTCTTCATCTTCAGTTATCTTGGCTATAGCCATACCGGCATGAACCATGACATAGTCGCCCGGCTCCAGATCATCCAGAAGTTCCGCAGATACTTCTCTGGTTGCACCAGATGCATCAATTACAGCCATACCATCTTTTACTCCAACTACTTTTCCTGATAAACCTACACACATTTGTTCTTTCCTCCGTTATAAATGTTTTATATATCATTATAATTCTATAATTTCACTTATTCATCTTTGGTGGAACAGGCCCGCAAGTGCCTGACCTGCCGCAATACCACCATCGTTTGGCGGAATCAGGCTATGACGAAGCACCCTCATCCCAGCGCCTTTTAATCTATCATCCACACACTTCAGCAGAAGTGTATTTTGAAATACACCGCCTGATAGAGCAACCGTACTGACTCCAGTCTGCTCTGCATATTCTATAGCTTTTGCAGCTATCATTTCAGCAAGCATTACGTGAAACATAAGAGCCAGTCTGTCAGCCGGCTGACCACTCAGTTTTTCACCGGCTAAATATTTTACTAAATTATTTGTATCTGTCACATTATTTATTTTACTGTCTCTAAAAAGATCAGCTGGTTTCAGACTTAAATCTACTCCTGAACTCTTCAGGTATCTTTCAGCAGAAAACATAAGGGATGTAGCCGCTTCGCCCTCAAATGTTGAGCTTCTTCTGATACCCAGAACCGCGCTCACCGCATCAAACAGCCTTCCTGCACTGGTTGACATAACACTGTTGACTTTCCTCTCAGCCATCTTTCCCAGAAGGTCATATTCCATCTCAGAACATATACCAAGTCCATGACATATATCATCCCGGGACAGGTTATTTTTTATCGCTGTCTTCTCCTCACTCTCACTTTTTTCAGAAAGATCTCCGAGTATCGATGCAGCTATTCTCCATCCTTCCTTTGAAGACAGGTCTCCACCAACCTGGATAAATGGAGCTATATGTCCCAGTCTTTCAAATCCGTCTGTTCTACATAGCAGATATTCTCCGCCCCAGATAGTTCCGTCCGTTCCGTAACCGGTTCCGTCAAAGGACACTCCTATCACTTCATCCAGATAACTGTTCTCAGCCATACAGGAAAGTATATGGGCGTAGTGATGCTGAATCTTAAGAACCGGAAGTCCCAGGGACTCAGCCACCGCTGTTGTATTATACCTCGGATGAAGGTCTGCTACCACTATTTCAGGCTTTGCCTCCAGTAGTGTCTCCATCCTTTTAACGGACTCCTCCAGTGCATTTACGGTTCTGATATCAGCCATATCTCCCACGTATGCTGAAGGATATATAAGTGAATTTTTAGCTATGGCAAATGTATTTTTCAGTTCTCCGCCTATAGCCAGAACTGTACCGGAAACATCCCTGTCAAGCATGATGGGAAGCGGGGCAAAGCCTCTCGATCTTCTTATCATATAAGGATGACCATTATAGAAATCCATTACACTGTCATCAGCCCTGGTTCTTATGGTTCTGTTATTTGAAAGCACCAGGTCCGTAAATCCAGATATCTCATTTATCGCATCCTCGTCTGTCCTGCATATCGGTGCTCCTGAGGCATTGGCACTGGTCATTACAAGACAGTCCGACACAGAATTGTCACCATAATAATCAAAAAGCAGCATATGAACCGGTGTATAGGGGAGCATAACTCCAACCTTTGGATTATCGGGCGCCACAGAATAAGAGAGTTCTGAAGCATCTCCTTTTTCCAGAAGTACGATAGGTTTCTGATAACCTGTCAGATAATCATATGTTTCCTGACTATCTATCCTGCACTGCCTCTTAACTGTATCCATATCCTTCATCATAACCGCAAAAGGTTTCATAGGACGATTCTTTAAGGTTCTGAGTCTTGATACAGCCTCTTCATTTTTTGCGTCACAACACAGGTGATATCCGCCTATTCCCTTGATGGCACATATCTTACCATCAACTATAGCCTTTCTTGCTTCGATAATCGCATCTCTTCCTCTTACCTCAGTGCTAACCAGCTTACCTGACGCTTCATCTTTTTTCAGGAGATACACTTCAGGTCCACAATCCGGACAGCATACCGGCTGTGCATCGTAACGTCTGGTCTCAGGATGGGTGTACTCATACTCGCACTCAGGACACATTTTAAAATCCTTCATGCTGGTTCTTTCCCTGTCATAGGGCATAGCATCCAGTATAGTAAGTCTCGGTCCACAGTTAGTACAATTTATAAAAGGGTGCATATATCTTCTGTTGCCAGGATCATACAGCTCCTTTTTACATTTCTCACAAATAGCTATATCCGGAGAAACAAAAATGTCTCCTTTATCCTTTTCACTCTCTATTATTTCAAATGTATCAAACTCAGGAAGGTCCAGTTCCTTTGTTATTATATTCAGGATCATGGCTCTTTCCGGAGGGCACTTCTTCAGGGCACCCAGCAGAGCCGGAACATTATCACCCTGAGCAAATATTTCCACGTAGGAGCCCTTATTCGATACGGTTCCTTTTATATCATTTTCCAGACAGGTCCGGCTGACGAAAGGTCTGAAGCCGACACCCTGAACTATACCATATACTCTTATATTGCTGGTCAGCATCCTACCACTCCTCTCTATGACGCTGGCATATAAATCTTTAGACGGACGGATTTGAAGCATGAGTACGTTCCCTGTTCAAA
>CACZOE010000050.1 GCA_902782695.1 uncultured Lachnospiraceae bacterium
AAAAAAATGGCAGGGATAAACCCTGCCATAAATTGCACGAATAATAAATGTCGTTATTACAAATATGAAGAACTAAGCTCTCTCAACCTTACCAGATCTGAGACACTTTGTGCAAACATAGATAGTCTTTGGAGAACCATCTACCTTAGCCTTTACTCTCTTGATATTTGCTTTCATAATTCTATTGGATCTTCTATGTGAGTGGCTCACATTGTTTCCAAAATGTACTGACTTATCACAATAAAAACACTTTGCCATCTTTCTTTCCTCCTTATACCCTATACTCGGGACAAATGATTTTTGCCCGCAACATTTGACATACTAACACATTTCAAATAGTAATGCAAGCAGTTTTATTACATTTACTCCAATTTTTTTGCAACTACCACATATCTACCCTCGTTTGTGTGATATGCACAGGTAGAAAGAGTTATCAGTTTATCCCCGTATTCAGCAGATAATGGTATATCGTAAGGAGTCATCTCCTTAACTCTTTTCACAAAATCATCAAACTCCTCTTTATTTGAAGCATCAATGAATTCATAATACTTCAGGAAGTTAGGATCATCCTCACTGATTTTAGTTCTAAAAGCTGCTATCACTTCATAATTACCATTATTTTCAATGGTATGGAAATAAATGTATTTATGTTCCTGATAGAACTTTTCGTCCTCATAAAGAAGCAGATCATGAAACATAGTTCCAGCCTTCATGTTATGACCATAGATAACTATATTATCAGAAGGCTTCCTTATATCCGACCCCTTTCCCAGGAAAAGCGTACCGGCATAGCTGTTCTGATTATCAAAATCAATATGCAAGTAATGCTGTTCATCCTCCGGAGTACACATTACAGGGTAATCAATCCTTGTGTCAGGCACAGTAAGCCAGCCTATGAAATCATTATTTCTTTTATAGAGATTTACATACTTGGACTGAACCTGAACTCCGTTAACATCAACATAAGTGATATAATCACTCTTACTCTCCTTTACATCAGCCCCCTTCGGAGCCACTGTATTGGTATCGGTATCTATCAAAGCTTTCAGCTCCTCAAAATGAGATTCTGATTTGTTCATGTTCATATAATAGATACCAAGATATGCTCCCGAACCAAGGAATATCAGAATAAATACAACCAGCAGAATATTTGTTATCAGATTTGATTTATCATTCCTTCTTCTCGGAGCCGGAGATTTCTTTATCTTTTTTCTTATCTCATCAGCACTTCTATCAATCTCGTCCTTTTTCTTAACGTATTTGCCATACTTATAATCTTCCACGAGATCATCCAGTTCACTGCCATAACTATTGAAGCTACTGTCCGAGGAAACAGATTTACTCACGCTATAACCACCAGAGCCACTTCCAACTCCACTGTCACTACCAAAACTACTTGCGTTCCCATTATTGCTACCAGAGCCTTTTCCGTCACGCTTCACGCTGAGCCCCGACTTACTTGATGTTTCTTTTTTATTCTCTGTCTTAGGGACTGTTTTATTTTTTACATATTTGTTTATATCGTAATCACTAGTGGAGTTATATCCTGTATTGGAGCTGTAATCAGTATTAGCACTATACCCTGCATTAGATCTAAATCCAGTATTGGAGCTATACCCTGTATTAGACTTATTTCCAGTATCGGAGCTATATCCCGTATTGGAACTATATCCACTACTGCTGCTAGATTTACTTGAATCCTCTCCGGATGAAGAACCATATTTATTTAGAAGACTGGCAAGTTCATCGTCGTCTATATTTCCATACATATACGCAGTCCTCCCTTTTTATATAATTCGACACCTCATCTGATGCACCTGGCACCGTTAAATCAAAATCTTATAAAGGGCGTCCCCAAAGCCCTTCACGTCTCAAAGCTATATATTCACTATAAGCATCCTCAAGTATCTGTTTTTCATTGGGAAACTTAAGCAAATGATAAGCTTCATGATATTTATAATATCCGGAATCACAGAAATATTCTTCTCTCTGGGGCTTACTGTAAAAACTGTCAGACATCATCAGATACCAATATACATTTTTACTTACCACATCACTGTATGTATTAAAACTGTAACTGGTTTTTCCTATAAATTTAACTATGGAAGCATTTGCTCCCGACTCTTCCTTTACTTCACGAAGAGCTGTCTCTGTATGCTGTTCGCCATCCTCAACTGTTCCTTTGGGCAGAACCCATCCCTCATACCTGTTACGGTAATTTTTGTAGAGAAGCAGAATCTTTCCTCTGAAAATTACCACACCGCCACAACTGGTTGCTTCGATCACTTGCAATCCCTCCTATCTCTCTGGTGTGAAATGATATCGGCAATTACCTGATGCCGATAATTAGTTTTATTATATGTATTTTTCAGTTTAAAATCAACCACTGATTCCTTGCTACCTGGACACCGGATTTAGTTCATAATACTTATCCATTATCCTGGATGCTACCGATGTTCCGGAAATGTGATTAGAGGTATAATCCTCAACTATTACACTGACAACTATGTCCGGATTATTTACATTCGAAAATCCAACAAACCAGGAATTACAGTTTCCATTATTGTCATACTCTGCGGTTCCTGTTTTTCCTGCAACGGAATAAGTCTTGCCTGCCATGTATTCAGAGGCTGTTCCAGTTTTACATACCTCCTCAAGCATTGGAATTATATCCTGACACAGATCCTTATCAAGCACCTGCCCATAGGATTTTGTTCCATAGTTTTTTATAGCAAGTCCGTTATCATTACATATCTTTGTAACCATTCTCGGCTTCATCATAACACCTTCATTGGCAATTGACTGCATGATAAGCGCATTATGAAGAGGCGTGATAAGTGTATCGCCCTGTCCGATAACGGTCTGTGGTATGGCTGATATGTCAGACTCTTTTGTAAGTGTAAACTGTGATTTAGAATAATTTCCCTCATATGGGAGCTTCTCATTAAAAAGCAGCTGATCCGTAAGGTTTCTAAGTTTACCAATACTTATTTCATTTGTTCCTATATTTGCGAAACTGGTATTACAGGATTTTGCCAGAGAGTTCTTAAGATCGAGGGAGCCATGGGCAGCACTGTTACTACACCTGATAGATACACTGTTAAATATATCCGTACCGTTACAGGTATGAGTATACTCCTCATAATTCTTATGTTCCCGTATATATTCCAGCGCAGTAATAACCTTAAATGTCGAACCCGGAGCATACAGTCCCTGAGTCGCTCTGTTCAGAAGTATGGTACTGGAGCTTCCCTCTTCAGAATGAACACTTGCCCATACATTATCTATATCATTAGGGTCAAATGTAGGACTTGAATACATTACCAGTATATCTGATGTATGAGCATCCAGTACAACAACCGCACCTTTTGCACCATTCATAGCTGAAGCTGCGGCCTCCGTCAGCCCATAACTGAGTGTTGTCTCTATCCTGTCACCTGGATTTTTCTCATCATGCAGATCATTAGAAACCTTATCAACAATATTTACATGAGAACGCATGAGTTCGAAATTATATTCCAGCTCAAGTCCAGCTCTTCCGTAGGAATTATATCCAACAGTATGAGCAAACAGCCCTCCGTAAGGATATCTTCTATAATCGTTTCCGGAGCCATCCTTTACTGTTTCTGCCAGAACCTTGTCATCACTACTCAGTATCTCTCCTCTTGTGACAAATTTATCAAAGCTGTTCTGTCTCTTATTGGCAGCATTTGCCACCACTTTATCAGAGTCATGGGCAGTGAAGTAGATAAGATAACCAAAGAGCGCCATAAAGGTAAGTACCATCACGTAGGTCATGAACACGATTGGTTTATTCTTTATTCTGTTTTTCTTAGCCTTGTCTTTTTCCCTTTCCAGGAACGCCTTCATTTCCGGGGACAGACTTTCTTTCTTTTCTTTCGATACGATCTTTTTCTCTTTCAAAACTATCCGCCTCATCACTAACGAGAATATATGTATACTGAACTATAGAAAACATTATAAGTGTACTAAATACACTGCTGATACCATAACTGATCAGCGGCAGCGTCACTCCTGTAGAAGGAATGAACTTGGTCACACCACCGATATTTAAGAAGGTCTGGAATATATAAATAATAGCTATACCGAATGTGACATATTTATAAAATGGATCCTTACATTTCATGGCTATGTTCTGAATAGCTATAAAACTGCTCAGATAGATAAGAATCAGAGCAAGTCCGAACACTACTCCAAGCTCTTCACAGATAGCCGAGAAAACGAAGTCACTCTCAGCAACTGGAATGATATAAGGCATACCTTTACCCAGACCACTGCCGGCAAATCCACCTGTACCGATAGCAAAAAGGGATTCACTGACCTGATATCCGGATGAATCTATATGTCCGAAAGGATCCTTCCAGGCTGTAATTCTAATCATTATATGAGAGAACAGACTGTCTCTAAATAATGTATACCCTACCAGACACGCCATAACCAGAAGCGCTACCCCAAGTATCATAAATACTGGCCTGGAGGTTGACAGATATACCAGCATGAAATAGGAAATGTAAAACAGCAGAACTGCACCAAAATCCTTCTCAGCTACAAGTATAAGCATAAAGAGTGCCGCTATAACAGCATTTATGACCAGTTCTTTAATAGTATTAACCTTAACAAGTGAGCTGGCCACAAAAAATATAAATATAATTTTTACAAATTCCATAGGCTGGAGCGAAAATCCAGCTATATCAATCCAGTTTCTTGAACCATAAACTTCCTTACCTATTCCCGGAATAAACACCGATGCCAGGAATATCAGACCAAACACACCAAAGAATATATTCCAGTTCTTTATATTCTTCAGTTTGGAAAGAATAAATGGAACAAAAAGGGTAAGTACCAGGCCGGCTGATGCAAGCAGGAACTGTCTGACAGCCAGTTTCGGACTTATTCTTAAAAGTATGGTGTATCCTATCAACATCAGAAAGGCTACATTATTTGTAAGTAGTCTAGATGATTTCTTATATACCAGTCTGAATGTAACTATATAAATGACGGCTATGAGTATCTCTATCAGATAATACATCATAACTTTTATATCCTGCTGATTTATCAGCAGCATGACATGACACAGGAAATGTATCATAAATATATAGAATATCTGCTTATTCAGATTGTTATTCCTCTTCTCCCTGTCTTTAGCTGTGAAGTATGTATAGCACTTCACAGTATAAAGAACCATGAAAAGAAGAACCAGATATTTAGAAATCATACATATCAGATTTGCCATTTCTATATACCTTTCTCGTAGTGACCTGTTGTATATCTGATCCCCTTTTTTCCAGAAGATCTGTCACCGGTCTTGCCTGAAAACAAATTTTTGCCACCGGTCATTATATCATATATTTCATCAGAAGATTCATCCATAAATCTAAAAAGACGGATTTCTTCTATCCCGCTAGCATTATGTAAACTAATTGGTTTTGAATCAAATATAACACTGTATCTGTTTAATTCTGAATACTTTACCAGATATTCACTGCCCTTTTCACCATGCAGAGTCTTATCCCTGGCACTGAGAGCATCTGTGATCATAAGCTCCGGTCTTCCATAAACCATTCTCACAACACTAACATGCTCCGGATAATAAATGGCATCAGACTTAGCCTTTGAAAGCTCTATCGGAGATTCAAAGAAAAGCTCAGAATCCGTCCCCTCTAAAAATCCAACCAGTTCTTTAACCGCAAGACAGTTGTATGCATAAAGAGAATGTGCAAGGATTATCTTATATTTTTTTACATTCCCTCCTGATACTTTTGAGTCACGTAGATAACTAAGTACCATCGCCAGATCATCATAGCATCTGATATAGAAACCGGAAACTTTGTCTGATAATCCTTTAATGATGTCCCTGGTTTTTTCTACATCCCTGTCAATATAAGGAAGCATGATTACTATATCAGCGCCGGAATTCGAGGCATTACTGGTCTCATAACTGTTAAGCAGTTCGGAGCATTTATCCTCAACTCCCATATCCAGATAAATCATATCAGGATTCAGTCTCATGACCGTTTCCAGCTGAGCCCTGGAGTTTACAACAACATGCACTCCTGAATCTATCGCCTTTTTGTTTTCCCCACACATTTCAGCCGTGTATTTAGACTGAAGATAAGCTTCATATTCCGAGTCTTCTTTTAACCCATCCGGAAAAACAGGATTTCTGAAATACGAAGCAACCATTTTCTTTCTTAGTTCCTCAAGAGCCTCTCTACGCAGTTTTTTTAATGAAGACGCAGGAACAAATACATTTCCATCCATATCAATTGCTGCGTCATCTATATAAAAATCCTTATCTCCTGTTTTTACCAGTTTATCTTTTACAGTCTCTATATCCACCGGTCTTGAGGATGCCACCTCAGCTTCCGGACCTTCGCAGGAGACTAAAGTTTCTCCGCAGGAGATTTCCAGACGCATCTTTTCACCAGCCCTGATTTTCATTTTCATATCAGCTTTCACAGGTCTGCCGGCTTCTATAAGATTTCCTATCTCCTCTGAAATAGACTTGTTTCTTGTTCTATAAATACAGTCCCCCGGTCTTATACTTCTCGTGTTTGGAGCCGGAAGACTTGCATCAGAAGAAGCTTTAATCGCTTTCCCGCTGGTTATCTGTAAAGACTGGGAGCCTTCAATAAGCAGCTCATCTCCCTTACCAATATCTTCCTGACATTTAAAGAAAACATTTCCATTTTTGACAGAGCTTATTTTACCAACCAGAACGCCCCGCCTTCCAGGCATTTTGTCATCTATCAACCTGGTTTCTCTTTCTTTCGTTCTTAAATCTCGGTCGAGCATTAAGTATCCCGAAGTAAATCCACCCCTGTTAAATATATCCAGAAGCCGCTTTTCTTCAACAATAGCTTTTTCCTGGCTATATTTTCCTTCAAAATAACTATCTATCATTCTTCTGTAGGAATCCACAGTTGCCGCCACGTAATATTCATTTTTCATACGGCCCTCAATCTTCAGACTGTCGATTCCTGCTTTTACAAGTTCGGGAATAAACCTTATAGTACACATATCCTTCATGGAGAGACCAAATGAGCCGTCATACATTTTACGACAAGGCTGTGCACAACAGCCTCTGTTTCCACTCCTTCCACCGGCCATGGAGCTCATCAGACATCTGCCACTGAAGCATACACACATGGCACCGTGTACAAACGCCTCTACTTCTATTTCAGCATCAGTTCTTATCCTTGCTAATTCATCCAGTGTCATCTCTCTGGCCGCAACAATTCTGGAAGCGCCTGCAGACTTCGCAAGAAGCGCTCCCTCCGGAGTAAGTATATTCATCTGTGTACTTGTATGTATGGGGAGTTCAGGAAATGTATCTCGAATCAGTCTCATTACTCCAAAATCCTGAACCAGAACCGCATCCAGTCCATGTTCGTACAGCGGATTTAGAAGTTCTACAACTCTTCCCAGCTCATTATCCTTAACAAGAGTATTTACTGTCAGATAGATCTTCACACCATGAATATGAGCATATTCAATTGCATCAATAAGTTCATCTGCCGAGAAATTTCCGGCAAATGCTCTCGCTCCAAAAGAATTCCCCGCCAGATAACAAGCATCTGCTCCGGCAGCAACCGCTGCCGTAAGACTCTGCCTATTACCACACGGGGCTAGAACTTCAGGTTTATTTTTTAACATTTTTTTGGTTCCTTTCAGCCTCAAGCTGAACTACTTTTTTCTGAAGCTGACTTACCTGATCCTTATACTCCTCAACCAGCTTAAGCGCTGCCTCATGTTTTATCTGAGCTTCTATAACTTCATGCCTGAGTTCATACAGCTGCTGTTCTTTATCATTATTATCTCCTGAAACTTCATCAGCCTTTGACTTAGCTTTGAAATAATCATCAGCAATATTTAATGCAAGAAGAATCCCCTGATATTCAACATTCATTCTTCTATATTCCTCTGAGGTTTTACACTCAGCTATTTTGCCGTTTATGTAGGTAGCTACATTCTGGAGATAATCCTCTCCTTCATAACCACTCAGTGTATATACCTTGTTATTGATAACTACCGGAATATCTTTCTTAGACTGTCCCATACTACACCTCACTCATTTCAATATTAAAATGCTTATATGCCTTTTCAGAAGCCATACGTCCACGTGGAGTTCTGTTAATAAGTCCATTTTTTATCAGATAAGGCTCATAAACATCCTCGATGGTTCCGGAATCCTCGCCTATAGCAGCCGCAAGAACCTCCAGCCCAACAGGACCTCCTCCAAAGCTTTTAATGATGGTCAGAAGTATATTTCTATCTGTATCATCAAGACCGAAGCTGTCTACATCCAGCCTGTCAAGTGCTTCTCTTGCTACATTATAATCTATATCCCCCGCATGTTCAACCTCTGCAAAATCACGAACTCTTTTTAGAAGTCTGTTTGCAAGTCTCGGTGTTCCTCTGGATCTCTTTGCTATCTCCAGAGCCCCTTCATCATTAATAGAGGTTCCAAGCACAGAAGCAGAACGTACGATTATAGTCATAAGGTCACTTACATTATAGAATTCAAGTCTGTTTACCACTCCAAATCTGTCTCTCAGCGGAGCAGAAAGCATACCCGCTCTGGTCGTAGCACCGATAAGTGTAAATCTGGGGAGATCTAGTCTGAGTGATTTGGACTGCTCGCCCTTTCCGATAACTATATCGATGGCATAATCCTCCATTGCGGGATACAGTACCTCTTCTACCTGTTTATTCAGTCTATGTATCTCATCTATAAAAAGAACATCTCCCTCGGACAGCTGACTTAGAATGGCAGCCAGCTCACCCGGCTTCTCAATAGCAGGACCTGATGTGACCTTTATACTTACTCCCATCTCCTCAGCTACTATGGTAGCCAGTGTAGTCTTACCGAGTCCCGGAGGACCATATAAAAGGACATGATCCAGAGATTCATGTCTTCTCTTTGCAGCCTCTATAAATACCTCAAGGTTCTTTTTAACCTTATCCTGACCTATATATTCAGAGAGACTTCTGGGTCTAAGAGTTTTCTCATAAGACTCATCTTCTTTAGTTACATCTGTTGTAATGATTCTGTTTTTCATATTACATCTGCCTTAATGCATTTCTGATTATTTCTTCTGTCTTCATAGTGTCAGCATCTTTTACCTTTTTAACAGCCTTCAAAGCTTCAGCTCCAGAATAGCCAAGTTCCTTAAGAGCTTCCACCGCCTCCTGAACTGCTCCTGCAGAAGCACCTGCAGAAGAATTCTGATAATCTGACAGATCAAATATACTTCCTTCTGTACTTACCTTATCCCTGAGTTCAAGGACAACCTTCTGAGCGGTCTTTGAACCGATTCCATTTGCCTTTGATATAGCCTTCGAATCTCCAGCGATAATCGCAGCCACCAGGTTATCCGGTCCCAGATTATTTAGAATAGAAAGAGCCCCCTTGGGACCCACGCCACTTACAGAAAGCAGCTGTTTAAAAAGAGTCTTTTCCTGACCGGTTAAAAAACCATACAGTTTCATGGAATCTTCCTTAACATCAAGATAAGTAACTATCTTAACTTCTTCCTGAAGTCCCGGAAGTCTTTCTAACACATAGGCCGATGTAAGTATCTCATAGCCTATACCACCTGACTGAACAATAATACTGTCAGGCTTTTTTTCTTCCAATGTACCACAAATAAATGCAATCATATTTTCCACCTAGAAAAGGGAGTGCCGCTCATCTTGCAGCACTCCCTGATACTTCTTAAATCACGATTTACAGGAACTCGAAGTCGTCTGCTCCTTCTTCCTCTCCATCTCCGATCATTACCTTGTTAGGCTTTCTGTTATCCTCTATCTCTCCGACAAAGACATCATCACCATCACCAAATACATCATCATTTGACTGCTGGAAGAACTTAGATGTAGCAGAACTATCGTCGGACATCTTCAGTTTACTCTCTTCCTTAGGAGCATCCTCAGCAGGTTTAACATCATCAAATCCGCTTGCAGTTGCAGCGCCAGCACCGGCAATCTTATCGCCCTCACTCTTAGCTGCATTTATAATCTCAGCTGCAGTCTTACGAGCCTCAGCTATGATTCTCTCTTTCTCAGCTTCGGCAGCCTTAGTATCTACTGCACCACCGCCATTATTCTCAAGCTCGAATAACTTAACACGATTTTCTTCTATAACCTTATTCAGCTTATCCTTTTCTTCGCGAAGCTTTTTGTTCTCCGTGAATAATTCGTCATATGCTCTGTAAACTGTATCTACATACTGATCTACGTCACTCTTCTTGTAGCCAAAGAGTCCTGTTCCAAAGCTCTGTGATTTAATATCCATAGGTTGCATCATAGTAAATATCACCCTCCAAAACATTTTTTACACGCACAGTCTGTGCCTAATCTTACTAAATTATAACACATTTCCATGCAGTTTCAACAATATTTTCATAATATTTATGTAAATTATCTATTTTCTACCGCGGAAGTGCATAATATCATATATCATTCTTTCTGCATATAGTTTAAGAAATCCAGCATTTCCAAGGAATGTATCATCCAGCATAATATAGCTGATCTTGTCTCTTGCTTTTTCTTTATATAAAGGAACTCCCTGAATATCTCCAGAGGCGGCAGCCACAAAAAATCCACTTACTGATTCATGCCCATCACTCTCTTTCTGACCATAATAATAGTTCAGAGTTCCTTCCTCTATCGGAACATACAAAGTCCCGTTTTTTCCATCAAATTCAAAATTAATTCTATCCATCATAGAACATACAGGTCTTACAACCTCGTACTCTGTAGCAATAGATATCTCCAGGTGAAGAGTGCTACTGTTCTTTTTAACATTTGTATTTATCCCAGTAACCTCAAAATCACCTCTACTTAGAAGTCCTTCAGCCAGAAGCGATGATACAAATACCATTCCTTCCATATCATCCCGGTTGTGTCTAAGTACAAGCCCCCTCGCTTTTGAATCACCGGAAGCAAGATATCCCAGATAAACATCTATCAGCTGCCCACCATTATACATATCAACTCTGTTAAGACCGATATATCTTTCAAGTGTCTTCTGTTTAAGGTTCGGAAGCCCAAGAGACATTTTATATGGCCTGATAAACTTAAGCAGATCAAAAGATTCTATATCATTAAAATGATTAGTAAGAGATATACTGAATTTACTTTCTATGATATTCATTCTTTTTTCAATATATGGAATATCAAATGTATCACCATTAAACTCAAAGAGAATATCATAGTCCTTGATAATAGTCTGGAATGCTCTTATCATTTCAGGCTCTGAACGACCGTCATCATTGAAAAGCTGGATTATCTTCCATTCACCATCTTCAAAAACATTTACACCAATTATATAGGTGAATGATTTTAATGGAGACAGACCGGTAGTTTCGATGTCGAACATACAGACCTTCTTATCTCCAAAGAATCTTTGAATCAGGTCATACCTTTGAATTCTTTCATTTGGAATTTTCTCAATGATTTTTTCCATATTTTCCCCCACCGGGTCCTTCTCTCACCTCTTAGAGGTGAGACCTTGCGCAGGGTTCCCGCCTGCTCCAAATAAAAAACCACCTGTCGGTTTATTCACTTCCATTATACCGTACGGCGGGAATCCCACCGGCGGCATGGCCGCCTTTCAGGCCGGCTTCGGCACGAAGGACCCACCGGGTCCTTCTCTCACCTCTTAGAGGTGAGACCTTG
>CACZOE010000051.1 GCA_902782695.1 uncultured Lachnospiraceae bacterium
TGATATAGAGATAGAAGAACTTGCAAGGAGGGCGAGAGAGGTCTTTGTCAGGAGGGTGGAACATTTTGCTCCACTGGTGGGAGTGGACTGGAACAAAGTAACCATTCGTAAGCAGAAAACCCGCTGGGGCAGCTGCTCTGACAAGGGGAATCTGAGTTTTAATGTGGCACTGATGAGAGCACCTATAGGAGTTCTGGATTATGTGGTGGTTCATGAGCTTTGTCACAGAATAGAGCTGAATCATTCCAAAAAGTTCTGGAGTGAAGTAGAGAGAGTATTTCCTGATTACCGGGAATGCGAGAAGTGGCTTAAAAAGAATGGCAGAGCCCTTATGACAGAGATACATGGTGACAGATCATAGTGGGCTGGGGAATTATCATGTAAAGCTGAAGATCAGTCTCCGTATCTGGTACAGCTGAGCATAATTAGAAATATAAAATTAGGAGTGAGACAAGATATGAGTGACATTTACGAGCAGACAGTAGAAGTAATGACTGAAATCAGTAAAAATATCAATCTGGAGCTGGGCAATCTTATCGTTATAGGATGCTCAACCAGTACGATCCTCGGGGATATGCCGGGGACAAATTCGGATGAAAGTATAGCGGACGAGTTGTATCGGGGTGTGATACAGGTGTTTGGCGATAAGTTCGATATTGCAGTTCAGTGCTGCGAGCATCTGAATAGAGCCCTTGTTATAGAAAAGGAAGTTGCCGAGAAGTATGGATTCCTGCAGGTAAATGCAGTCCCATATAAAAAAGCAGGTGGTGCATTTGCCACAAAGCATTACTACTCACTGAAATCCCCTGTTGTTGTGGAGGATATACATTCTGCTGCTGTTGCAGGAATCGATATAGGTGGAGTAATGGTTGGAATGCACATAAGACCAGTGGTGGTACCAATGAAGCTGCACAGCAGGAAAATAGGTGAAGCATTCATCTTTGCAGGTGCCAGCAGACTGAAATATGTTGGTGGAGAAAGAACCAAGTATAAATAAATTAAGTATCCTGTCTGCGGGCTTTTTCCCAGCGGACCAGAGCAACACCCATTATAATTACGTAACCAACTATGCTGAGGGGTACAGGAACTTCTCCAAAGAAAATGATTCCCCAGAGCGCAGCAAATATAACCTGAAGATAATCAAATACAGACAGCTTTTTGGCAGGTGCAAATTTGTAAGCTGTAGTGATGGCAAACTGTCCTACAGCAGCAGAGAAGCCTGCCATTATCATTATCAGCCACTGCTTAGGTGTCATGACTACAAATCTGAAGATCATAAAAGGCAGTGTAAGAAGACATGAGAAAAGTGAGAAACATATAACGATAACAGGAGTCTTAGCGCCTTTTCCTCCAGCACGTCTTACGAAAACATAAGCTGTTCCGGCACCGAAACCACCATAAAGACCAATAAGTGATGGGATTAACTGCATATTGCTTCCTGTAGGTCTGATAATGAAAAGGGCGCCGATAAATGCTACTATTGTTGCGGTTATATCCAATTTAGAAGGTTTTTCCTTCAAGACCGGTATGGAAATGAGAATAGCAAAGAAAGGTGACAGCTTGTTAAGCATATTTGAATCTGCCAGATCCAGTTTGTCTATTGCATAGAAATTTGCTATAAGACCGGTGGTTCCAAACAGACATCTGAAGAATATATCCATCCTGCAGTTCTTTGGTATTTCGAACTTCTCTCTTTTTATCAGAAGTGTTGCTACAGCTATAATGAGAGCGAATGCATTTCTGAAAAAAGCTTTCTGCATTGTAGGCAGATCGCCGGCGAGTCGTACAAAAAAAGTCATAAAAGAAAAACCTATTGCAGCTATAACTATGCAGACTATTCCCTTTAACTGACCTTTCATGATTGAACCTCCAAAATAGAATTAAAGGATTATATCACTCACTGCCTTACTTTGCAACTATTGTTAGCTTGATTTTACTCGGTTTTTCAAGTATACTACAAGGACGGTGTTTTATTAGCACCAGGCCGTTGTTTAATAAATTTATTACAGACACAGGGAGGAAAACAGATGTCTGATCTACTTAATATAAATGATTTATATGTGAGTGTAGCTGAAACTGAGATACTTCACGGAATAAATCTGAAGATTAATCGTGGCGAAACACATGTAATTATGGGACCTAACGGAGCTGGTAAGTCTACTCTCGGATATGCAATCATGGGTAATCCGAATTACGATGTGACAAAGGGAAGTATTACATTTAAGGATAAGGATATTACTTCTGAAGAAACACATGAAAGAGCAAAGGACGGTATCTTCCTTTCATTCCAGAATCCTATCGAGGTTCCGGGTATATCTTTATCTAACTTTATCAGAAATGCAGTTGATACTAAAACAGGAACTAGAGCCCGTCTCTGGGATTTCAGAAAATCTCTTGAGAAGCAGATGGAGCTGCTTTCTATGGATAAGTCATATGCAGACAGAGACCTGAACGTAGGATTTTCAGGTGGTGAGAAAAAGAAGGCTGAGATACTTCAGATGCTTATGATGAAGCCGGACCTTGCTATTCTTGATGAGACAGATTCAGGACTTGATGTTGATGCAGTGAGAACTGTATCAGACGGCGTTAAGGCATTTCATGAAA
>CACZOE010000052.1 GCA_902782695.1 uncultured Lachnospiraceae bacterium
AAAATGAATACCCAGGCAATCGTAAATACTGCGAATGAGCTTGTTGCCGTTGGCTCCGGCTGTGACAGCGCTATCTATAATGCAGCTGGCTATGATGAGCTTCTAAAGTATAGAAGTGAAAATGTTGGTGAGGTTCCGGAGGGTGAAGTATTTATAACTCCTGGCTTCAAACTCAGGGCTGAATATATCATTCATGCAGTGAGTCCGGAATATATAAATGGTGAGGAAAAAGAAGAAGAGAAACTCCGTTCCTGCTACCGAAAAAGTCTGCAGCTGGCACTTCAACATTCACTCAGGTCTATTGCATTTCCACTCATAGCTACAGGAAGCTTTGGCTATCCAAAAGAGGAGGGGATGCGAATAGCGGTCGATGAGATAAATGCTTTCCTTTTGAGACATGATATGCTCATCTATCTGGTTGTATTTGATGACAGAACAACTGCTCTTGGTGGAAATCTATATCCTGATCTGGAAGAGTATATAGATCAGAATTATGTGGAAGCAAAAAGGGAAGAAGAGTACGGTGATAGTAAGAGAAGACCTGCCAGAAACTCTTTATTCGGAAATGCATTCGGTGCACAATCCTCGAAGCTGTCAGGTCTGGCTTTTGGAAAAGCAGCCAAGGATTCACCTTCGAATGAAGCTGGTTTTCCTGTTCCAGGCGCTCCCGCTAAAAGAAAAAAAGCCTCAAAGCTTAGTTTGCGTGAAGAACTTTGTGAAGATTTGCATGAAGATTTGGAAGAAGAGTCTTTATCTGAAGCACAAGAGGAGACTTTGTATGAGACCAATGCAGATGTCTTTTTCGAGGAGGAGTATGAGCAGAAACTGAGGGAGAGGATAAAGCATCGCTCTGATACATTTTCACAGTACCTGATGTATCTGATTCAGGACAAGAATATGGAAAATGCAGATGTCTACAAAAGAGCCATCGTGGATAAGAAAACTTTTTCCAAGATAAAAAATAATGTTGACTATCATCCACAGAAACTTACGGCGCTCTGCCTGTGTGTCGGGGCAAAGCTGAATATGGATGAAACAAAGGATCTGCTTGCCAGAGCGGGATATGCGCTTTCTCCAAGCGACATAACCGACATAATCTTTTCGTTCTTTATAGAGAATAAAATATATGACATGATTGAACTGGATATTCAGCTGGAAGAGCATGGTCTGCCATGCATCATTTCATAGGTCGCTTTCCGGGAGACCTGTTTTCAAATCTTTTTTCGTATAATGAGTCCAACATAAACATTCTGATAAAAAATGTTAAGAAAAGGAGGATGAACATTATGCGTAAAGGATTAACAGAGATAGTATTTATACTGGATAGAAGTGGTTCTATGAGAGGCCTTGAGGCTGACACAATTGGTGGGTTTAATTCCATGATCGAGAGACAGCAGAAGGAAGAGGGCGAGGCTTTTCTTTCCACGATTCTCTTCGATGACGAGACTGAAGTTCTGTATGACAGAGTGCCGCTTGACAAGGTGGAGCCTATGTATGACAGACAGTATTATGTGAGAGGCTGTACAGCACTGCTGGATGCGGTTGGTGGAGCTATCCATCACATAGGAAATGTACATAAGTACGCAAGACCTGATTACGTTCCGGAGAAAACTCTTTTCATAATCACCACTGATGGAATGGAAAATGCAAGCCGTAGATATGATTATCGAAGAGTAAAGGAAATGGTTGAACGCCAGCAGAAAAAGTACAACTGGGAGTTTATTTTCCTCGGTGCCAACATTGATGCCATCAGCGTAGCAGGAAAATTTGGAGTTTCAGCAAGCCGTGCAGTCAGATTTGAGAATGATGGAATGGGCGCAGAGCTGAATTATAAGGTTATGTCGGATATGGTAAGTTGTGCCCGTTCAGCAAAGACAGCAAAAAAAATGTCTGAAGTTTTTGAATCAGGTGCTATGTTAGCTGATATCAGGGCGGACTATGCGGAATATGAAGAGTACGCTGAATTGGATGATGAAGTTGATTTTGATGAAGCAGATAGAAAAGCCATCACAGGTATTTTATCTAAACTTAGTAAGAGAGAACAGTCCATCGCAAAGGTTATATTTGGTCTCGATGGGGAGATAGCACATACAGTAGCAGAAACTTCCAGAATAGTTAATCTTAATGAAGGACGTGTTCGTCAGATGGCTGCAAAGATCAAAAGAAAAGCCGGCAGATAGTTCTATAAAAAAGTGGAAAAATATTCAGAAATGAGTATACTATGTCATGTGATGTCCAAGGGTGAAAATGATACCGACATCTGAAAATGAAGAAAAGGACTTATGTGACATGATAAAAAAAGAAATCAATGAGATAAAATCTTTATATGATACCATTCAGGAATGTGGAATATCCAGACTGGCGGGATGCTATGTGAATGGTGATAAAACGAAAGTAAAAACATTTAATGATTCGTTCCTGAATCTTCCGGAAGAGGAAATGTATAAGTACCTGGAGATATTCAGAAGAACTCTCTCTGGTACACCGGGTAAAAATCTGACTGACATGAGCTTCGTGAACCCGGATAGCGAGAATGCCTCTTCCGGAAAAGGTCTTTTACAGAAGCTTAAGAAGTCCGAGTTAAAGGACAGTACTATCTTGGAAGCATTTTATGATAAGGTGATCGAGACATACAATTATGTGGGAAACTATCTGATTCTTCTGATATATCAGGCCTATGATGTTCCGGGAATGACTACCGATGGAATCGAGATGGATGATGCTTCTGATGAAGTATATAGCTATATACTCTGCAGCATTTGTCCTATGAAGCTGACTAAACCGGGTCTTGGATTTGATGATGATCTGGGTGAGATTCACACACTGAGACAGATATTTGCGGTAGAACTTCCGGACACAGGATTCCTGTTTCCTGCATTTAATGAAAGAAGTTCTGATGATAGTAAAGTTCTGTATTCCAGCAGAAAGACAGACCTGCTTCAGGATGCATTTCTCGAAAAGGTACTTGAGGTATCTGCGACACTTCCTGCCAAGCAACAGAAGGACGGTTTTACAGAGTTTGTATCAGATGTGCTGGGAAATGAATCCAGCTTTGAGACTGTCCTTTCCATTCAGGAGAATCTGAAAGAAACAGTAAATAACAGAAAGTCAGAGGCTGCCGGTGAAACAGTATTTCTTGATAAGGACACCATGAGAAATGTATTTGAAAAGAGTGGTGTTTCAGGAGAAAAACT
>CACZOE010000053.1 GCA_902782695.1 uncultured Lachnospiraceae bacterium
GATACCAACATCTATAACAGTCGCTCCTTCTTTAACATAGGAACCATCTATAAACTTTGGCTGTCCTATAGCTACAACAAGAATATCAGCAGCTTTACATATATCCTTCAGATTCTTTGTATGTGAGTGACATACTGTAACAGTTGCATTTTCTCTGAGAAGCAGAACACTCATTGGCTTTCCAACTATATTGCTTCTTCCAACAACTACAGCATTTGCACCATCAAGTTCAACATTACTTCTCTTCAGAAGCTCTATAACGCCTGCAGGTGTACAGGATACGAAACCTCTTACTCCAATACTGAGTCTTCCAACACTTTCAGGATGGAAACCATCAACATCCTTATCAGGACTTATGCGACGAATAACCTTATCCTCATCTATATGCTTTGGAAGAGGAAGCTGAACAAGAATACCATTTACACTTGTATCCGCATTCAGTTCATCAATGAGCTTTAAAAGTTCTTCCTCAGTAGTTTCTTCCGGAAGCTCGTATGATTTCGAATTGATTCCTGTATATTCACAGGCTCTTTTTTTATTACCTACATAAACCGTTGATGCAGGATCATTTCCCACCAGGATTACTGCAAGAGTTACATCTATTCCTTTATCCTTGAGAGCTGCAACCTTATCTCTTACTTCATCCTTAAGTTCAGTAGAAATCTTCTTTCCATCGATTATTTCTGCCATTCTAAATATTGCTCCTTATAAATAAATTTCAAAATAAAACTAGAACAGTCCTACTGTCTCACCATTTTCATCAATATATATTCTTTCAGCTGCTGGACTCTTTGGAAGACCAGGCATGGTCATGATTGCTCCAGCGATAGCTACTACGAAGCCAGCTCCGGCTGAAACATATACCTCACGGATATTTATCTTATAACCGGTAGGACGTCCAAGCAGTTTCTGATCATCTGAAAGAGAATACTGTGTTTTAGCCATGCATACAGGTACATTTCCAAATCCCATCTCTTCTATCTTCTTAAGAGCGTTATTTGCCTCAGGACTGTAATCTACTCCATCAGCACCATATATCTCCATTGATACAGTCTCAATCTTCTCTTTAAGAGACAGACTGTCTTCATAAAGGAATTTAAAGTTTGGAGAACCTTCTTCAATTGCTTCAAGAACCTGGGCAGCAAGAGCTTCACCACCAGCTCCACCTTTCTCCCAAACTTCTGAAACAGCAAATCTGCAGCCTGTACCTTCAACAAAACTCTTGATTGCCTCTACTTCAGCATCTGTATCAGATACAAATTTATTAATGGTAACAACAACCGGAACATTATACTTCTTAAGGTTCTCGATATGTTTACCAAGATTTACGATACCCTTATTAAGTGCATCAACATTTTCATTACTAAGGTCGGCCTTTGCAACTCCACCATTATACTTAAGAGCTCTTGCTGTTGCAACGAGAACAACTGCATCAGGCTTAAGACCAGCCATACGACATTTGATATCCAGGAATTTCTCAGCGCCAAGATCAGCACCGAAGCCTGCCTCTGTAATAACATAGTCAGCAGCCTTGAGAGCAACCTTAGTAGCTCTTACTGAGTTACATCCGTGAGCTATATTTGCAAATGGACCACCATGTACAAATACAGGATTATTCTCAAGAGACTGAATAAGGTTTGGTCTGATAGCATCCTTCAGAAGAACAGACATAGCACCAACTGCTTTAAGATCAGCAGCTGTAACCGGCTCATTGTCGTAATTATATGCTACAATGATTTTTCCAAGTCTTTCTGTCAGATCATTAATATCCTCTGCAAGACAAAGAATAGCCATAACCTCTGTAGCAACAGTAATACAGAAATGATCCTCTCTTACTACTCCATCAAGTCTCTTTCCAAGGCCTACAGTTATATTTCTGAGAGCACGGTCATTCATATCCAGACATCTTTTTATAACAACTCTCTTAGGGTCGATTCTAAGTTCATTACCCTGAAGAAGGTGATTGTCAAGCATAGCACAAAGAAGGTTATTTGCAGAAGTTATCGCATGGAAATCTCCTGTAAAATGAAGATTAAGTTTTTCCATAGGAACTGCCTGAGCATATCCACCACCAGCTGCTCCACCTTTAATACCAAAACATGGTCCAAGAGATGGCTCTCTCATAGCAACCGCACTGTTCTTACCAATTCTGTTAAGAGCATCATTGAGACCAAGCGTAACTGTGGTTTTTCCTTCGCCTGCAGGAGTAGGATTTATAGCTGTAACAAGAACAAGTTTTCCATCCTTCTCGCTTTCCAGACGTTTGATACATTCATCGCTGATCTTAGCCATATGTTTTCCATAGAGCTCCAGATCATCCTCTGTAGCTCCGATTTTCTTTGCAACTTTTCTAATGTCCAGGAGTGTAGCCTCCTGTGCTATTTCGATATCTGTTTTCATTATGCTCTCCTTCTATCTCTATTTTTCTATTTATTACCTATAGCTTCTTCAAATTCAGTAATACTCATCAAAACCTTACGAGGTTTAGTACCTTCCTCAGGACCCACTACCTCGAATTCTTCCAGCTGATCCATGATTCTGGCAGCTCTGTTAAATCCAATTCTAAGCATTCTCTGAAGGTATCCTATGGAAGCCTTATCTTTTTCTATAACAAATCTGGCAGCATCTTCAAAGTACTCATCGTATTTTCCATCTTCCTCTGAACCACCTGGAGCCGTTGAAGGACTGGAAACATCTGATGACTCAATGGATTTAGATATATTTTCGTCATAGCTGGTTTCACCATAATGAGACTTAATAAATCCTACTACATTAAGTATTTCTTCATCAGACAGGTATGCACCCTGAACTCTGACAGGCTTGGTATAGCCTGTTGGATAGAATAACATATCTCCATTACCAAGGAGCTTCTCCGCACCAACCATATCAATAATAGTTCTTGAATCAACCTGTGATGAAACAGAAAGAGCTATTCTTGATGGTACATTTGCTTTTATAAGTCCTGTAATTACATCAACTGACGGACGCTGTGTAGCAATGATCAGATGTATACCACAGGCTCTTGCCAGCTGAGAAAGTCTTACGATTGAATCCTCCACCTCTTTATGAGCAACCATCATAAGATCAGCAAGCTCGTCTACTACTACTAGTATCTGAGGCATATGTCTGAACTGAGGATCTTCATTAGGACCTTCAGATTTAACCTTGCTGTTAAAGCCTTCGATATTTCTTACATTATAATTTGCAAACAGCTGATAACGTTTAGTCATCTCATCGACCGCCCAGTTAAGAGCACCGGCTGCTTTCTTAGGATCCGTAACAACTGGAATTAGCAGATGTGGGATTCCATTATATACAGCAAGCTCAACCATCTTTGGATCAATCATAATGAGCTTTACATCCTCAGGAGCCGACTTATAAAGTATGCTCATGATGATGGTATTTATACATACGGACTTTCCTGAACCTGTTGCTCCGGCGATAAGCAGGTGAGGCATTTTTGCTATATCAGAAATAATTATCTGTCCGCTTATGTCCTTACCAACTGCAAACGCAAGATTTGACTTAAATTTATCAAACTTGTCATTATCTATAAGATCCCTGAAAAGCACCATCTGCTTCTCTCTGTTCGGAACCTCAATACCTATAGCCGACTTTCCAGGTATAGGAGCTTCTATACGGATGTCCGTTGCTGCAAGAGCAAGCTTCAGATCATTTTCAAGACCAAGTATTTTGCTTACCTTTACGCCCTGTTCAGGCAACAGCTCATACTGAGTAATAGAAGGACCTACACTACAGTTTGTAATAGTTACATTTACACCAAAACTCTCAAGAGTAGACTTAAGAGTGATTGCAGTTTCTTTTACAACAGTATCTCCGGTTCTACTGAAACCGGATCTTTTACCAGCTTTGAGAAGCTTCATAGGAGGGAATACATACTTTTTCTTTACTTCCTGTTTTCCTTCTATCTCTTCAGATATCTCCTGAGTAGCCTCAAGTTTATCCTTAGCTGTTACTTTTTCCTGTTCAGGCGCTGGTTCACTGGTTTTGATTCTACTCTGCTTTTTATCAGGAGTCAGCTCAACCATGGTTGAATCAACAGAACGAGGACTCTCATAATCAGCCGGTTCTTCATCACGTTTCTTAGGTCCTGCATATGAATTTGATACGCTTCCCGCCTCATCATTATAACCTACTTCTTCACCCAGAGGATCATTATAGGTAGCTGAATCCGGTGATAATTCGAATATATCTCTCGGCATGAATTCAGGAGCAATATCCTTCTCTCTTCCACGATTATAAAGAGCACTTGCATTATTTATTTCAGCAAGAAGATCATTTCCCTCACTGGTAACATTCTGAGGTCTCATGACACCAGGCATAGCTATCTCCTGTGGAGCCTCTCCAAGTCTTCTGGCAGAGGTAGCTGTTCTTGTCTTACTTGCAATATCCTCAGGAATTATCTCGTGTACTTCTTCCTCGTGAACTATCTTGTTTACATGTTTTCTATTTTTCTTTTTAGAGGAAGCAACAGATTTTCCAGCTTTATCCAGAACTCTTATATCTCCAAGAATAGCTTTCGCTTCATTTGTTTTGGCCTTACCAGCTCTTCTGTCAGAATCCTCACTATATTCTTCGTAATCTTCGTATTCTTCAAAATCCTCATCATAATCATCATAATCAGGACGAACTGTCTCAATCTGCATAGCCTTGAAAAGATTTCTGAACAGTTCGATAATTCTTACATTTGTAAGCATTATAAATGAAATGATAAGTGTAATAGTGGTTACTATAACAGCGCCTGCTCTGCTTATGAATTTAGCCACAAGACAGATGATGCCACCGAAGAGGACACCACCTCCTCTATGCTCGCTGTAACCATCAAAATATAGATCTTTTATTGCTATATCTTTTGTTCCGACTACCAGCTGGCATATGAATGCTATAGCCATAACCAGAACAGTGCCCCAGATAAGTTTCTTGATCAGCTTTGGTTTAGGACCATTAGCCAGATAGAAACAGTAGGCTATAACAAAAAGCAGAGGCAGAAAATAAAATGTAGCGCCAAACAGACCAAAGAAGAATCCGCTCACCGCTTTTCCTACCTTTCCGCACAGACCATAGGTACCAAGAACAAGTATGAGATTTATACCTATACATATAAAAGCATATATTTCCATTAAGTTTTCAGGCGGAGTTTTTGCCTCAGCCAGATCCAGTTCTCTCTGTTTCTGAAATGCTTTCGTATTCTTGTTAGTTGTTTTTCTGGTACCGGATTTTCCGGAATTTGTATTAGTTTTTCTTGTTGTAGCGTTTTTAGAAGTAGTCTTTGCAGCCATCTTTACCCCTTTAACACCTAAGTACCCCTCCGCAAGAATACGGAGGGGGTTTTTGTAAATTTATAGAGTTACAATTATTTCATTTTCATCGAGAAGCATGTCTGCAGGAATGTAATTATCTCCCAGCTCTTTTCCGTTAAGAACAAGACTCTTAACACCGGACTGAGAACCGTTAGGATTATTAACCTTTATGCTGAGATGCTTTCCTCTGAAGTCCTTTGATACCTCATAGCTCTTCCATTCTGAAGGAATAGCCGGATCAATCTTAAGACCGTAGAAATCAGGTCTCATACCCATGATACCCTCAACTGAACCTACCATTACTGTTGATGCAGTACCTGTAAGCCAGTGAACATGAGCTCTACCATGTCTAGGACTATCCTTACCTTCAACAAACTGACCATAGCAGTATGGCTCAAGCTTTCTTATCTCTGCTTTATCATTCATAGCTGCAGGAGCATTTTCCATAAAGTACTTAAATGCTCTGTCACCATGTCCCATAAGGGATTCAGCA
>CACZOE010000054.1 GCA_902782695.1 uncultured Lachnospiraceae bacterium
AGGAGCCTTTCGAGAAGAATCAGATCGGTTCATCTGCTATGGCATATAAGAGAAATCCTATGAGAAGTGAGAGAATCGCTTCCCTTGCTAACTATGTGATCGCTGATGCTATCAATCCTGCAATCACAGCATCTACACAGTGGTTCGAGAGAACTCTGGATGATTCAGCTAACAAGCGTATCTCCGTTCCTGAAGCATTTCTCGCTGTAGACGGAATCCTTGATCTTTACCTCAATGTTGTAGATGGTCTTGTGGTTTATGACAAAGTTATCTATGCAAAATTCATGGAAGAGATTCCATTCATGGCTACAGAAAATATCATGATGGATGCAACTAAAGCAGGTGGAGACAGACAGGAACTTCATGAGAAGATAAGACAGTACTCAATGGAAGCAGGGGCAGTAGTAAAAAAAGAAGGAAAGCCAAATGACCTTCTTCAGAGAATTGCAGCAGATCCTGCATTCGGAAGAACTCTTGAAGAGTTGGAGAGTCTGATGGAGCCATCCCTTTATGTTGGACGTGCACCACAGCAGACTGAGGAGTATATAAGCGAGGTTATACAGCCTGTACTTGATGCAAATAAGGCTGAACTTGGTCTCACCGCAGAAATAAACGTATAATATGACATGAAAATGTGACACGGGATTCTTCCGTGTCACATATTGTTTTTAGATGAAAAAATATTTTAAAATACTTCAAGTATATTTCAAGTTCCCGTTTTATCATGAAGTCAGACTAAAGAATATATTCTTTTCGGTATGGTTTTTTGATAGACGGAAAGGAGTTGAAGAATTATGAGAAAAGGTTTTTACAGATACGCAAAATATTATGCAGTGATACTATCACTTGGAATGATCATAGGACTTAGCGGATGCGGAAGTTCTGGTTCTTCAGAGGATGATTATGATATCGAATTTGAAGAAGAGGAAGAAGACGAAGACGAGGATTATGCAGATGAAGATATTGATGAAGAATGGGATGAGTCTGAAGACGTCGATTACATGGACATGGACGTTCCAACCAAGGATACTATTACAGTTAGTGAGACTAAGGAGAGTTCTGCTGATGGAGAACATGCCATAACAGCAGATGGCGAGACCCTTGAGTTTACAGATATAAAGGTTACAAAGAGTGGAGATGCTGACGGTGATGAGGCAGACTTTTACGGTGAAAATGCAGCGGTTTTTGCTACCAACGGAGCAACCCTGAACCTGACACATCTGATCCTTGAGTCAAATGGTACTCATGCAAACGGAGTATTCTCCTATGGAGAAGGAACTACAGTAAATGTATCAGACTCAGTTATTGAAACTTCAGGAAACTGCTCAGGTGGTCTGATGACTACCGGTGGCGGAACAATGAATGCTACAAATCTAAATATACATACAACAGGAAATTCCTCGGCTGCTATCAGATCTGACCGCGGTGGTGGAACGGTTACTGTAGAAGGCGGTTCCTATGTGACTGACGGAACTGGTTCTCCGGTTATTTATTCTACAGCTGATATTACGGTTTCAGATGCCACTCTCGAATCAACTGCTTCAGAGGGAGTTGTAGTTGAAGGAAAGAATTCGGTTACACTGGACTGCGTAGAACTGACAGCAGATCATAGTAAATTAAACAGTGATAAATCAGAGAACTATAATGCAGTTATGATATATCAGTCAATGTCAGGAGATGCAGATCAGGGAACAGCTACATTTACCATGAGTGACAGTACCCTTACGAATAAGAAGGGTGATATCTTCTTTGTAAATAATACTCAGGCTGTCATAACACTTCAGAATGATGAAATAATAAATGGAGATACTGATGGATTATTCCTCCGTGCTGCAGCGGCAGGCTGGGGCCAGGAAGGAAGTAATGGTGGAAATGTAACCTTAAAGGCCGGGGATCAGCAGATAGATGGTGATATCCTTGTTGATGAGGTATCTACCCTGAATATGTATCTGACAAGTGAATCCATATTTAATGGTGCTATAAATTCAGATGGCCAGGCGGGTGACGTTTATGTAGAGATAACCGGTGAATCCAAGTGGACTCTCTCAGCTGATTCATACATAACAAGTCTTACCTGTTCAGCAGATTCCATAGATTTAAATGGACATAAGCTGTATGTAAATGGAACTGAGTATAAAGAAGGTTCTGAGTCTTCCGGAGAAGCTGTTGAAGCAAAGGTGAGCGAAGGCGGCGAAATGCAGGCACCTCCTGATGGAAATGGTCCTGGAAACGGTGAAAAACCAGAGGGTGAGCCACCAGCAAAACCGGATGGTGATACAAGTGGCCCTGGAAACGGCGAAAAACCTGAAGGTGAACCACCAGCAAAACCGGACGGAGATACTAGTGGTCCTGGAAACGGCGAGAAACCGGAAGGTGAACCCCCTGAAAAACCTGAGGGCGAATCATCTGCAGATTCAGATTAATTATCTGGTTGCGTTTCAAATGCAGATTTGATACCATCACATTGATGGAGTAAATTTGATCTGAAAGGAAGAATATAATGAAGTATTTTGTGACAGGCGTGTGCGGACAGCTCGGACACGATGTAATGAATGATCTTGCTAAGAGAGGCTATGAAGGCGTCGGCAGTGATATAATGGCTGAGTATAGTGGTGTGCAGGATGGAACTGCTGTTACAACCATGCCTTATGTAAGTCTTGATATTACAGATAGAGAAGCAGTTTCAAAGGTTATAAAAGAGGTAAGTCCTGATGTGGTTGTTCATTGTGCAGCCTGGACTGCAGTTGATGCTGCAGAGGATGAGGAGAATCAGCCTAAGGTCAGAGCCATAAATGTTGATGGAACAAAAAATATTGCAGATGTTTGTAAAGAACTGGATTGCAAGATGATATACATTTCCACTGACTATGTATTTAATGGACAGGGTGAAAAGCCTTGGGAGCCGGACTGTAAGGATTATGCACCTCTCTCGGTATATGGACAGACAAAGCTTGAGGGAGAACTTTCAGTCGCAGAAGCTTTAGAGAAATATTTTATAGTAAGAATAGCATGGGTTTTCGGAGTGAATGGAAAGAATTTCATCAAAACTATGCTGAATGTAGGAAAGACTCATGACAGAGTTACAGTTGTTTCAGATCAGATAGGTACACCTACTTATACACTGGATCTGGCAAGGCTCCTTGTAGATATGAGTGAGACAGATAAATACGGATATTACCATGCTACTAACGAGGGCGGATACATTTCCTGGTATGATTTTACAAAGGAGATATATAAGCAGGCAGGATACACAACAGAAGTTGCCCCTGTTACTACTGAAGAGTATGGAGTATCAAAGGCTGCCAGACCATTCAATTCGAGACTGGATAAGTCAAAACTTGTGGAGATGGGCTTCACACCACTTCCGACCTGGCAGGATGCTCTTGCAAGGTATCTGAAGGAGATAGATTATTAATTTTGAAAGAACTGGTGAAATAAATGTCCAACATTCTGGAGTATCTGGACTGGCGGGGAGATATTTCTTTTGAAGTCAGTCCATTTAATGAAGTGGATAATTTAATACTGGCTGAAATATGTTATACGGATTTTGAGGGTGTCATGACGCAGGATGACACCCTTTCTGTCGTTGATGCCTCAAGAATCTATTTTGAGATTCACACTGAGGAGGAAATCCGAAGCAGAGATACATTTTATAAACTGGCGCCTCTGGTTTTGAAAAAAGCAGCAGAGTCTGAAAGATTTAAGGGGATGATTCTGAAGAATTATATAAATCTTATCAGCGCTTCCAGGGAAGAACAGTATTCTGCAATTACATTTGTACTTCCAAATGGTCTTACCTATGTGGCTTTCAGGGGAACCGATAATACCATAGTAGGCTGGAGAGAGGATTTTAATCTCAGCTTTATGAATGAAACTGCCGGACAGAGAAGAGCTGTGGAATATATAAACTATTATTTTGGTGAATCAGGAACTAATAAATCTTCTGATGGAGATAATACACTCTCTGAAAAAAATCTGATTCTGGGCGGTCATTCCAAGGGTGGTAATTTTGCTGTCTATGCAGCTGCCTTCTGTGAACCGGAAATACAGAAGAACATTCTCAAGGTGTATTCTAATGATGGTCCGGGCTTCAGAGATGAGATACTTGAAACAGACAGTTATAAAAATATACTCCCAAGAATAGTCAGCATTCTTCCTGAGGAGTCAATGGTGGGAATACTTCTCTCAAATGAATATGATAATAAGATAGTAAAAAGCGACTCCCATGGAATTGGTCAGCATGATCCTCTGAACTGGCAGGTGTATGGAACCGAGTTTGTTGAGGCGGCGAAAAGAGCAGAAATCAGTAAGGTGATTGATAAGACCATGATGGAGTGGCTGTCAGAAATGAGCGACGAGGACAGGGCGGTCTTTACTGAATCTGTTTTTTCCACACTGGATACTACTGGGGCAAAGACTTTAAGTGAACTGAGTGATGGTGGAGTGAAGATAATATCCGAGATTCTCAGGTCTATAAAAGAAATGCCTGCCGAAAAACAGACTGAGCTTTCAGTCATGGTAAAAAGGCTTATCAAGATAGGAAGCGATATAGCTGTGGCAGAGCTGAAGGATAAAGCGAAGCACGTGAAGAAGAGTCTTCCGAAGGCAAATATTCCCAGCCTTCCAGGCAGCACTTCCCTTGTACCAGAAAATGTAAAGTCGGGAAAAGCCAGAACCGTTGGAAGAAATTCGGCCCAAAAAAGACAAAAGAATATTTCCGATGAAAGAATAAAGGAAGAAAAGAATAAGCTTCGAAGAGAGATTTATGACATCAGAAAATCAATGGTGGATACAGAGATGATTCAGAAATCCTTTGCCATCTGTAAGAAGCTGATGTCTATGAATATATATAAAGATTCGGATATCGTACTTGCCTATATGAGTATTGATAATGAGGTTGACCTGAGTTACCTGATCAGTAAAGCGGTTGAGGAGGGAAAGAAGGTCTATATTCCGAAGGTAAGAACAAAAACGAAGATGGATTTCTATCTGTATGATGGTTCCTTTAATATAGGAAAATATGGTATCAGGGAACCGGCGAGCAAAGTGAAATTTGATCCGGCTGAATTACTAACGGCCGAAGAACAAAAAAAGGTTCTTTTGATCATGCCGGGAGTAGTGTTTGATAAGTCAAGAAATCGTATAGGTCATGGTGGTGGTTTCTATGACAGGTACCTGGATAGCGTGAACAGGATTTCGTATTCTTCGGGCGAAGATGAATCGGGACAGGAGAAGACTGAAAAAAACGGCCGCGCATCAGAATATATATTTAAAGCGGCTGTATGCTACGATTATCAGGTAAAAGCGAGTGTACCCCATGACAGACGAGATAAAAGAGTTGATACGATCATAACAGAAACTAAAGTTCTGTAGTGTGAAAAAGAACCGATTTATTAATGAACTATTAGCTTTACATCTTTATATAAATGGTGTATAGTGAGAAATGCTGTGTTTTTTGCAGTAATTACAAGTGTTATTCCGGAATGATTTCCGGAAGTATCAATAATGTAGGAGGATTAAAATGGTTACAGCAGTAGTAGGAGCTAACTGGGGTGACGAGGGAAAAGGAAAAATAACTGATATGCTCGCTGAGAAGGCTGATATAGTTATCAGATTTCAGGGTGGAGCAAATGCAGGTCATACTATTATAAACAATTACGGAAGATTTGCGCTTCACACACGTCCATCAGGTGTTTTCTATGATCACACTACAAGTATTATAGGAAATGGTGTTGCTCTTGATATTCCAAAGCTTTTTAAAGAGGTAAAGGAGATTGAGGCAGGCGGTGTTCCAACACCAAAGATTCTGGTTTCAGACAGAGCACAGATGGTTATGCCTTATCATGTTCTTCTTGACAGCTATGAAGAGGAGAGACTGGCAGGGGCTTCTTTCGGTTCTACCAAGTCCGGTATTGCTCCTTTCTATTCAGATAAATATGACAAAATCGGTTTCCAGGTTTCAGAGCTCTTCGCAGATGAGAAGACACTGAAGGATAAGATTGAAAGAGTAATAGCTCAGAAAAATGTGCTTCTTGAGCATCTGTATCATAAGCCACTCCTTACTGTTGATGAGGTTTATGCTACTCTTATGGAATATAAGGAAATGGTTAAGCCATACGTATGCGATGTTTCTGCATTTCTGTATCAGGCTCTCAAGGATGGAAAGAACATTCTTCTTGAGGGACAGCTTGGTTCAATGAAGGATCCGGATCACGGAATCTATCCAATGGTTACATCATCTTCAACTCTTGCTGGTTATGGTGCAATCGGAGCAGGTATCCCACCTTATGAAATCAAGAGAGTTGTTACAGTATGTAAGGCTTATTCAAGTGCTGTCGGTGCAGGTGAGTTTGTAAGTGAGATAGAGGGTGAAGAAGCAGACCTTCTCAGAACTCATGGTGGTGACAAGGGTGAATTTGGTGCTACAACCGGACGTCCACGTCGTATGGGATGGTTTGACTGTGTAGCTTCCAAATATGGATGCAGACTTCAGGGTACCACTGATGTTGCCTTTACCGTTCTTGATGCTCTGGGATATCTGGACGAGATTCCTGTATGTGTTGGCTATGAAGTGGACGGAGAAGTGACAACAGACTTCCCTGTAACAACAAAGCTAAAGACAGCTAAGCCTGTATATAAGGTGCTTCCGGGATGGAAGAGTGATATAAGAGGTATCACAAAGTATGAAGATCTTCCTGAGAATTGCCGTAATTATATCG
>CACZOE010000055.1 GCA_902782695.1 uncultured Lachnospiraceae bacterium
ATCCAGATCAACATTGGATTCAATAGAGAAAAAAGGTGTTGCCACAAATGAAGTTTGTGAAAAACTGTATTCATACATATACGAAAAAAATTATCGTCTTAATTCAGTTAAAGAAGAACTGATAAAAGAAAAGTATGGTAATGTGTTGTTTCATGGCTCTAAATACGGTCTGTCCGAATTGATGGTTTCAGGATCAAGGGATAATTGTGATTTTGGAAATGGTTTTTATTTAGGACAGACTTACAATCAGGCTTTATCATTTGTTTGCGAATATGATAAGGCTTCAGTGTATTCTTTTAAGTATTCGTTTGATGGATTGAAGATAATTGAATTCGATTGTTCAATGGATTGGATGCTTGCTATTTGTTATTTTAGGGGGACGATAAAAGAATACGTTGAAAGCAGCAGGATTCAGCATATTATAAAGAAAATAAGTGATGCAGACATTGTGATTGCTCCTATTGCGGATAATAAAATGTTTTATGTAATGTCCCAATTTGCGGAGGGAGAGATAAATGTAGATGTAGCCTTGCATTCTTTATCAGCTTCCAGTTTAGGACTTCAATATATTATAAAAAGTGAGAGAGCTTTAAAGAAATGCATTCCTATAGAAAAGTATTATTTGTCCGGACCAGAAAGGGAAGATTGCAGAAAAACACTGATCGAGAGAGGTTATGAGATAGATACAAAACTCAAATTGGCAAAAAGAGAGTTCAAAGAGGGTCTATATATTGAGGAGTTATTGAAATGAGAGAGTTTGATCATGAGGGTTTGTTGTTAGCAGAATATCAAGGGAAACTATTCGAAAAATCTGCAGAGTTAGAATGCTCAACTGCGGTTTTTCTTAGAAGGTTTTTGCATTCGAATCTATTAAAGAAGCTCGATATGAATGATGCAACCTCTTTGTCATTGGATGTAAATGAAGGAATATATAGTATTCAAAATCAATTTGGAGAATCGGATTATGGTAAAACTAAATATTCTAAAGGTGCATTGTTTTGGATAGGTTATATGTACAGATATATTTCGTATACAAGAGAGGTAACCACAAAGTTTGCTATGAAACTCTTCCCTTATAAGCAGTTAAATAATGTCTATTATTCTTTCCATACTCAAGATCCTGAATGGTGTGTAGAAAACTTATTGGAAATGAATGGACGGAGTGAAGATATATTTGATAATAATTTGCGATTGAAAGCCGTGATAGCGGCACGAGGTGAGTACTAAATTGTTGTATCTTCAGTTTCAATTAAGTTTTCTAGCAATGTATAATGTAAGTAGCAAAAGTGCAACTGCAGGTTAATGTCATGATAAGAAGATATTTTATAAACTAGTACACAGATAAGTAACTACGTACTAGTGTTGGAGGTAATGAGAATGATATTTTCCGAAAAACTACAGATACTTAGAAAGAATAAAGGTCTCACTCAGGAGGAGCTTGCTGAGAAGCTCGGTGTATCAAGACAGGCAGTTGCAAAGTGGGAATCCGGTCAGGTATATCCCGACATTTTTAATCTTATACAGATAAGCAATATGATGAATGTCAGTGTCGATTATCTGGTTAAGGATCAGGAATGTGCTGTGAATATATCTCCTCAGCAGAGGACAGATATAGACGAACTAATTGAGTTCAGATTAGAGGCGAACGTAAATACATATGCTGCGTATATGAATGAAGTTGATGCCACCAGACCGGCATCACAAGATTTCAGATACGAGAGTGGTGAATATATGTAGCATGACACTTATGTAGCCGGAGAAGAGTTTGCAGGAGAAGAGGCGGTATGGAAAAAGGGCGTCACTGTATATGCCATGAATTATATGGGACGTGTACTGGATGATAAGTTTAGTGGTGATTTCTTAAAAGAAGCTCTTCGGGCCGCAGATAAGAAGATGCCTTACAGAGGACCGTCAGTTTACCAGTCCGGTGAATATACATATAGATGCAATGTGACAGGAGACTTCACCTGGTTCCAGGGATATGAAGAAATATACTGGAATGACATTAAAGTATACGAATGCGTATTTCATGGTGGATTAACCAAATAAAGTCGGATGATGTGATACTATATAATCATATCGAATGGACGAAAGTAGGAGGGATTTGAATGAATAAGGATTGGTCGGAGAAGAATAAGGAAATACAGAAACTTTTATCCAAGGAAGCTACTTTTGGTGAAGCCATTGAGAAGCTGATAGAGTTCAGGGAAGAATTGTTTCAGCAGATAACCTGGATAATTGAAGGCTATCCTGAGAAGGCTTTTTATCAACTGCCATTCGCGGGAGCTAAAGGCTATCACAGCAAAACTCTTGCATATTCCATATGGCACATATTCAGGATAGAAGATATCGTGGCTCATGAGATGATTGCAGAGAATGAGCAGATACTGTTTCGTGAAAAGTTCCTTGAAAAGACTGCGTCTCCTATTATAACAACCGGAAATGAACTTGAAGGTGAAGAGATTACTGACTTTTCAAAGAAGCTGAATGTGCAGGAACTCTATCAATATGCAAAGGCTGTTAAGGAATCAACTAATCAGCTTCTTTTACAATTACAATATAAAGATTTAAAAAGAAAATTTAGCGAAGATACAAAACAGAAACTAATAGAAAGTAAATGTGTCAGCGAGGATGAAAATGCATTCTGGCTGATAGATTACTGGTGCGGCAAGGATGTAAAAGGACTTATCCAGATGCCATTTTCCCGCCACTGGATCATGCATATCGAGGCAATGCAGCGTATAAAGAATCAGCTTTGCAAGATTGTCAGAAAAGGTGCAGATCCGGTTGCGATATGTGGACTATCCTGTAATCATTGTTTCCTGGGTGAGTGGTGCGGAGGCTGTAGAACTGAGTACAACACCTGCTCCTGTGCCATATATTCCGAAGGCAGGATATGTCCTAACGTGAAATGCTGTAATGAGAAAAATATAGACGGATGCTACGAATGCAGTGAAATTGAAACCTGCGAGAAAGGATTCTATGTACCGTCCAATGATGGAGCAAATGCTGCAAAGGCTCAGTCTATATATATCAGGAAGCATGGAAAGAAAGAATTCCTGAAAGTCCAGACGAGACTACATGAGAAATACGAGTTTCAGAAGGTGCAGGAAATCCTTGGACAGGATTATAAAGAAGCGTTACAGCTGCTTGAAGAAAACTGAATAATTAATGCATTTTTATACCTTTATCACTTCAGTTATTATCGCATTTTGTCAGGATGTATGATAAGATGACCGATAGAGGGTAAGACGAATAACCATATCTAGAAAGTATAAAGATTATGGTTGAGTGACAGGGTATACGAAAGGGGCGGCGTATGTTCATTAACAAGTTAAATCAGCTCTATAAACCAAAACGAATTCTTTTTTATCAGGAGGCATCAAAGCAGCAGATTGATGACTTCTATCAGGGCGTAATACCAGAGAAAATCGCTGCTCTTAAAGGTGCATTTGGTACATATGATCTTCCCGGTGTTTTCTATGTTAAGGACCTGAAAAAGGAAGTTATCGGGATTGAATACAGGATGGAAGATGAGAGAGTTGCCTATCCTACTGACCTTTCCTTTGTTATCCTGGAGGGTTCGTTCTTTTATTCCATAGAAATCGATGAAGAAATCAAAGCAGATCGGGATTTTATTGATGAAATCTTTGCAAAGATTGCTCAGGATGACGATGCTCACAGAGTTTATACGGATCTGAATATTCTTGATGAGCCTTCTGTGGTTTCTGTATTTACCAGTTATAAAAAAATCCGCATCCTGTACGAAGCTAAGGTGTACAGTGACAGAGCCAGTTATATTATCCGGGATGATGCGGAGCATTTTGATAAGCAGGTATTATATAAAGCTGCATACTCGGATTTCATCACAGGCCATTATACCTGGAATCACCTGGTGGGCTTTTTGGAAATGCCTATGAATGCAGGGATTACGGACTATGCATTTGCACATTTTGATATCAAGCAGTTCCGTGTGATAAATGAAACCTTCGGCCATATCGCAGCCAACAAGGTTCTGTGTAATGTAGTCGATGCCATGAAGAAGGCGGATTTTGTTTATACCAGCGCCAGATGTCATAATGACAATTTTGCAATGATCATAAAAGATATGCCTGAGGATGAGATGATCCAGACATTGGAACACTTTTTCGAGGAGCTTTCCCGTCTGGAAGAGGATGAAAACTACAGGATCTATTATCGTTGCGGCGTTGTGCCTATGCAGCGTTCCATGCTGGCGGGAAATCGTGTGGCTGATGCCGGTAAGATGGCCCAGGCATTGGGAACTGGCCGAGCCGGGACCCAGATTACGGTTTATACGGATCAGATGCATGATGACATTTCCTGGGGTAATTACATCAAGGGTTATGTGGAGACTGCTATAAAAGAAGATGAGTTCGTGGTTTATTTCCAGCCGAAGTTTGATATCCACACAGAAAAGATAAAGGGGGCGGAGGCACTTATCCGCTGGAATTATAAAAAGAGGGAAATATTGCCACCTTCAAAATTTATTCCGTTTTTTGAAAGAGATGGTTCCATTGGTGAGATAGATGATGTGGTTCTGAGGAAAGTATGTCAGGCGCTTGCACGTTGGAAAAAGGAGGGCAAACCTCTGTATACGGTTTCCGTGAATCTGTCGCGGGAGAGACTCTATGAAGAGGACCTGATATCCCATCTGGTTCAGATTGTAGATGAGAGTGGTATTCCACATCACCTGATCGATTTTGAACTGACGGAAAGCGCTACCTATGATAATACAGAATATATGCTTGGTATCTTGGGACAGCTCCGGAATCAGGGATTTCAGATATCTATGGATGATTTTGGAACAGGGTATTCGTCACTGTCTTTGCTGACTCAGATGCCTATTGATACACTGAAGATTGATAAAAGCTTTGTGGATCCGGTATCAACGGTTCATGAGAGAGAAGAAGATATAACAGTGCTTCGGCACATCATCATGCTGGCAAAAGAACTTGGCTTTGTAACTCTGGCAGAGGGTGCTGAGAGCAAGGCTCAAGTAGACAGATTAAGGGGGCTGGGCTGCGAAGTTATCCAGGGTTATTACTACAGTAAACCTGTGCCGGAGAACGAGTACGAGAGTTTTTTGAAATCGTAAAAAATGGGAGGATTAAAAGAAGGTGATACGGTTGTGGTTACAGTTGACAGGTATGAAGAGGGCTGATATTTTATAATTTTTATTA
>CACZOE010000056.1 GCA_902782695.1 uncultured Lachnospiraceae bacterium
GATTTGATTTTTCATGGAAAGAAAAGGACAAGAAATCATGTTTTGGCGTTTATAGCACTTGGTATTATTCTGTTTAATTTGATAGGGATAAATATAATAAAAAATAAAGCAACCGCTTTGAAATCTCAAGAAAACGATTGGGGAGATATCCAGCCGGTAATATATACTTATAGCGATGAGGAGTTAAAGAACACAGAATCGGATATTGATGGTTTAAGTCTCTTTGACAAACTCGAAATGGGGTTAGAAATATATGATGAATCTGACTCGGATAAAGATGGATTAACTGATAAAGAAGAAATAGAAATATACAATACAGACCCACTACAAGTATCAACATCGGGAGATTTAATTCCTGATTCTTATAAAACAAAAATGGGTCTTGATTATAATACGAAATACAATATTGAAGATTTTAGTTTTGAAGATTATGGTTTGAAACCACTTTATAATGCTCCGGATAATATTTCTATAGATAAAACAGATGTGAATAATGCTTTTGCCTCAATTTATGAGAGAGAAAGATATTATTATGGTGAGCAATCCGTTATAGGATTTGATTTTGTTGATGTGTCAGGTGAAATTTCCGTGGATTTTTCGAATTATTTAACGGATGATATAGAATATACTGTAGTAATTCAAAAAGATGGAAATGATATAGAAAAAACAGATTTGTTAGAAGATAATGAAATGTGTTTTTCAACATTGAGTGACGCAGATTTTATTAATATAAGTGTATTTGAGAAAGCAAAGATAATAGGATATGACGAGGCATTATTCTTTTCATGGACTGGAATTATAGGGATGATTAGTGACATTTCTGATTGGGATATAAAAAATGGAATCTTTCCGCGTAATATTTATATTTTTGAAAGATCGGACAATCCAGAAACAGAAGATCGGAGTCAGGCTTTATCAGAAATATTTGAAAATGCATTTGAGACAGATAATATTATAGTTCATCATAAATATCTTTCATCCACAGAGTTTTTCATCACAAAAACGGTATACGATTTATTGTTTACACCATCGGATTTAGATGAAAAGTTTTTTTCTATAGATATACCTAAAGATAATCCCGAATATCCAATTATGTTTTTTTTCCAGATGTTATTTAATCGTGCTTATGTGTATCAATACCTTAACGCAGCAGAGTGGAATTTTTCAGAGCCGGCGACAGTTAGCATAAAATTCAATGAACTTTCTAGTGAAAGTATATTAGAAATAATAAGTATAAGTTTGATAAATCAATACAAAAATGTGGAAATAATAGCGGGAGATGCTCAGGGAAGGCCATTTGATTTATTAAATGATACATTCGGGTTTGGTAATAATAATGTCTGTCATGTATTACCTAATAATCAAGGCGGTGAAGGTGTATGTAGTGGATTTGCATACGTAACTGCAGCAAGATTTAATGAAGAAATTATAGAAAGAAAGTATAATTATACCGCTCCCTATATATTTATTGATCTTCCTTATGAATATGATTTAAAGGATGAAATGTATAATCCTATATTTAATCGCGATTTGAGTTTGAGAAATGGTATAATTGCACCAAACGGAAATGTTATTGGTTATTTTTGCAGTTGGGACAAAAAATATGAAACGGTTGAAGATGTGGATCAAAATGTTCGAAACCTGTTGCAATTATATTGGGCAAAATGGAATGATGTGGCTCGTTCTGATTTACATTCTGTAAAAAAACATTATAAATCAGAATTAGTAGAATTGGAAAAATACATTTCAAAGGGAAATGTTGCTATTGCTGATGTGAGTGGAAATTCATCATTTTATCCTTCTTGCGCTCATTCTATAAATATCTATGGGATTAGAAAAACAGTTGATCCGGATATTATGTATCTTTTAGTATATGATAATAATATTCCGTGCAATTTCAATAAAGAAAAATATAAGGAAAAAGTTTTTATAAAAACAATGGTATATAAGGATTTTGATGGAAATGAGAGATATAAGTTTTTCTATGATGGAGACGGATGTTATAAAGATGAGAAAGCGTATTCAAATTTTTTGATTGATGTTGATTTTGATAAGATAAATTTTTATAGATCGAATTATATGAGAATAGAATAGACCAACGAAAAAGCATTGTTTGCAATCTGTTTTTTACATTGATGAATATAAATTTGCCTCATAAATGTAAAAATAATAGAAGACAGATAGACAATACTAAAGTTGTATTGCAACAAGTTCTTGTTTTTTTCGGAATAGTTAAAGACCATCAAACATTTCAAGGACACGGAAGAAGGTGAAGAGGAAGTGTACAGAGGAACAGGATATTTACAGGAA
>CACZOE010000057.1 GCA_902782695.1 uncultured Lachnospiraceae bacterium
AAGTTTCGCGCGTCATAATGATGATAATCGCGTGCTTCAGCAGATTACTTCTTCCATGCAGACCAGCAGCAGTCCCGGAGAACTGGTTTCCTATCTGGAATCCTACAAGATGGATTGTTTACTGGCGGCAGTTGACAGGAAATGCTTCGATGAAGAATGCAATTATTTCACAAATACAGAAGATTTTAATTCTGCAAAGGAATACATTCTTATATATGATTCTGATTATCCGGAAAAGTATAAACCGGGTGTTTTCGATATCACAAAACAAAGTGATGAATTGATTGAAAGCTTAAAGAATAGTTCCAGAGACGAAAAAGGTTTCTGCAAAGATGTTTGTTCAACTTTATTAAGTGAGAGAATCCTGCAGCTTACAGAGAGCGGGTATCCACTGATCTTTAATTCACTTGACTTCATGAACCGATGTTTTGGATTTCTCTGCTTTTTCTTCCGGGATTATTTCATTTCCAATTATTCAAATACTATGAGTGTGACGAACTGCGTCAGCATTGGAATAGGCGGATATATAAATATCCAGTATCAGAGACAGCTGCTTGATAAAATGGATGAGATGTATCGTCACGATCCTCTCACAGGACTTTATAATCGTACCGGTTTTATGAATGCCTTTAAAAAGATGAAGAATATGCCGGAATATAAGAACAAATCAGTTACTATTATTATGTCTGACCTGGATGGTCTGAAATACATCAATGATCATTTTGGACATGCTGAAGGAGATAGCTCAATAGTAGCTGTAGCGAATGCGTTGTTTAATGCAGTTCCGGAGACCAGCCTGTCAACCAGATTTGGTGGCGATGAAGTTTTCTCGATAATATTTGAGGATACTGACCCGGAGGAAATCATTAATAAAATGGATTTATATCTGGACAGTTATAATGAAAAGTCGGGTAAACCTTATAAAGTATCTACAAGTAGTGGATATGTGGTGACAGTTTTGAGCGATAACTTTGACATCGCTCATGAGATAAAATCTGCTGATGAAGATATGTATAGGAATAAGGGAGAAAAATATTCAAGCAGAGGTCAGGTAGGAAATCTGATAGAAAGGTCTCTTGCGTGATATAAGTAATAATAGTACAATTAGTTATGTACTGTATTGTTTCGTTGGCATATGATCTAATGCGTTATGCCTGGAAATGGGGTGTTATATATGGGAGTTAGTAAAGAGAAATATCTGTCATACATGGAGAACCTGATCCGTCTGACCCATATGGAACCGGTTGATCGGGAAGCTTATCTTGTGCTGGTCCGGGATATATGCAAGGATTACAACATTGCAAAAGCAGTTACAGAATTTTATCCTACACCTATGATGGAACAGAGAGGGCAGGGGGAAACCTTCTGTGACGTTGATAACGGAAAAGGTGATAAAATTCTTATGAGACTCAGGATTGTTACTTCGTCCAGAGCGATTATTTTAGGAACCTTATATGTAGAAAAAGACGAACCAGAACGAGATCCGGATGAAATAGAGCAGCTTGATACACTACTAAGAGTAGTTATTGGATATGTAAGCAGAAGGCGCCTTATCCGAAAACTTGAAGAGTTTGGATTTTATGATGCGGAAGGCTATAGAAATTTCCGTTCATATGCTCGTTATCTGGATATTGCTAATTCGGAGAACAGACTTGGAGGAAGAATTGCATTTCATATAGACCTGCATAATTTTTCTGTAGTAAATCATGAAATCGGTCGTGAAAATGGTAATACCGTAATCAGAAATTACTATAATATGATTGAGAAAGCAGTCGGGGATACAGGAATAATATGCCGACTGGGTGGCGATAAATTCGTTGGTATGTTTGACCGTACAGTAAAAAGAAATCTGTTTGAATTATTTGCGGGTGTTCCGGTTTCCTATGATGAGCAGGGCGAAAAAAGAATCAATATATCTGCCTCAGCAGGTATATATATGATACCGAATCCGTTTATGCTCAAAACCCATGGGGATGTAATGGATAAGATAATGATGGCTGCGACCAGCGCAAAGCGTCAGAGCGGAGGAATTGTTATATATGATGACAGAATGAAATCCCAGAAGGAACATATGAGAAAGGTTCAGTCTGAGTTTCATGAAGCTCTTAAGAATGAGGAGTTTGCGGTATTTTACCAGCCCAAGGTTGATATTGGAACCCGTGAGATAGTAGGAGCAGAGGCACTCTGCCGCTGGATCAAGGGAGGAACTATCGTTCCGCCTATGGAGTTTATTCCTGTTCTTGAAATGAATACAGATATATGTGATCTGGATTTTTATATGCTGGATCATGTCTGCAGTCATATAAGAAAATGGATGGATGAAGGGCGCGACGTAGTACGTGTTTCTGTAAATCTGTCCAGAAAACATCTGGTTGATGTTGATCTCCTGGATCATATAATTTCAATCATTGATAAGTATAATGTGCCTCATGAGTATATAGAGATCGAACTCACAGAGACCACCACGGATGTGCTCTTCCGTGACCTTAAACGTGTGGTATGTGGTCTGCAGGAGCAAGGCATATGGACGGCAGTCGATGATTTCGGAGTTGGCTATTCATCTCTGAATCTTATAAGTGAGATACCATGGAATGTTCTAAAGGTTGATAAGAGCTTTGTGCCGCTTAGCGACGAGGCTGTTGACAGTATCTCTAACAAGATGTTCAAGCATGTTATTTCTCTTGCCCATGATCTCGGACTCGAGTGCGTTATTGAGGGTGTTGAAAGCATAGATCAGCTGGAGATATTAAGGAGAAACAACTGCTTTATAGCTCAGGGATATTTCTTTGATCGTCCGATTCCTTTGGAGGAGTTTGAGAGCCGGTTAGACAGAAAGGTATATCCAGATGAATATAAGTTAGCTGATTAAATATCTGTACACATTTAGCAAGAGCGTGGACAAGAATGAGAGGAAAATGTCTTGCATTTTCAGTTTAGTCGAAGAAATGTAATAATCTGCAGCATGATGATTACCAGTATGATTATTTCGCTTTTTTCAAATGCAGGATGTGATAATTCTCTGGCTCAGGAAGGCTTTGGCAGTTTAGCAGACAGAGGG
>CACZOE010000058.1 GCA_902782695.1 uncultured Lachnospiraceae bacterium
GAATGTGAGCAGGCACTTCTCTGGCCATCAGGTGCCACCACCCAGACCTCACCGTACCCAGTAGCAAGCTCAGTAAGACGTCTGATTCCATCTGCCTCTATACCATCATCATTTGTGATCAGAATTATTTTTTTCTGTTTATTCATTCATTTCCCCCTTTATAAAGTAATTACAATTTTAAGCCAGCCTGCAATTAAGTGTCAATAGTAAACCCGGCAGATAACTCTTCTGCCGGGTCTTTATATTTATATGTTTATTTTACTTTGACTTTCTTGTTTCCTTTAGTCTTGAAAAACGCTTTATAAGTCTTCTTAGCCTTTTTCGGAACCTTAAAGGTAAGCTTCTTTGAAGTTCCCTTAAATGCATTCTTTCCTACAGTTTTTTTCTTAAGCTTTGCTGATTTCAGGGTAAACTTAACGAGCTTTTTATCTCCCTTAAATGCATCTGCACCAATCTTTACTAAAACTGTTGATTTACAGTTCACGGTCTTCAGATTCTTACAATTTGCAAAGGCAGCCTTCTTGATCTCTTTTACATTTTTACCAATGGTCACTGAAACCAGATCAGCCCTGCTGTTAAATGCATTTGCACCGACGCTTTCTACATTATAGGTAACTCCATCGATAGTTACTGTATCAGGAATAACAAGCTTTGTATTCTTCTTACCCTCTTCAATACTGTTTACATATTCGATTGTAGGAAGTGCGCTATATGCAGAACCAGTCTCATCCTTAGTTCCCTGAGAAATTACAGCATAATTTGCATTTCCTGCTTCATCCTTAATCATTGTACCAGCTGCAGGAGCCTCAGGAGCCTGAGTTGGAGTAACTGTTGGTGTGACGGTTGGTGTCACAGTCGGGTTTGCCGGATTATAAGGAGTTGGTTCTTCTCCTGAAGGTGGTGCAGTTTCAGGGGTTGGCTCAGCAGTTGGTTCAGGTGATTCTGTTGGCTTAGGTGAAGGAGTTGGTGTAAGCTTCTTTATAGCCCTTGTCTCCTTATGAGATGCATTTCTCTTACATACTCTTTCCTCAAGTCCTTCCTCAGTAAGAGTAGGCTGTTTAACTACTGTCCACTTACCCCAGTCATGTCCAAGAGCCGGGATAATAACAGGACTCTCTAACTTATTCTCTGCTTCTTCATCGGAATAAATGTTAGAATTATCTGTACTCTTCCAGTAAGCTTCTGATCCATCCCCGGTACATGTTGCGGGAACTTTATCAAACTTAGTCACCTCATCTTTTACTTTAAACATGACTGAGCTATAATAATACTGTTCATATTCATTATCCACGTAACTTAAAAATGACTCATCATCATCTAATGATACTGTACTATTCTTCTTTAAATTATCTAATCTTTCAACTGAAATTTTAGCTCCATCATCTATAATATGGACATCGTTTTTTCCATCATTTTCAACATCTACATACAGGTCATCATCAGGTCCCTGAAGGTTAATTTTATAACCTTCTGATAACGGATAACTCATATCACCAAGCAGTCTGTTGGAAAGAGTTCCCAAAACTCTTACATATTCATCTCTTGTTATTTCTTTATTTCCTTCACGAAGATCTATCACAAATGAACCACAATTCTGATCAGCAAAACTAAATCTCATCGAAGTATAATACTTACAATTACCACCTTTTTGTTGTCCAATTATTTCTAAATGATCGTATATACAGTCATTACCATTTATTCTTATTCCACTATAATCTCTAAATGTTATTTGACCTGCTTCAGCTGATATACTTTCTGTTTCATACATTGAGACATCTGCATTCCATTCAGAATTTGTATAAAACTTCAGGTCCCAGGTGCCATCATTATCTATATCATATAATGTTATAGGCTCATCTTGCCTTTTCATTCTTCCTGCCATAACAAAATAATCAAGAGTATTGTACAGACTCTTAAGAGCATCATCTTTAAGGTTTTGAGGAGCACTATAAAGATTAAGTTCTAATGAACCCATGTCCATAAATGTAAAATCAGCATTTAAAAGAGTGCTATTACCTTCATCTATATTTTCAACAAGCTTATTCCAGTCTGCTTCAGTACCACCATAATAAACATTTTGAATCTTATTTATATTATAAAATGCATCCATTCCAATTCGTTCTACTGTCACAGGAATATAAACACTCTTAAGATTTGTAACGCCAAAGAAAGCATAATCTCCTATATCAGCTACTCCATAATCAATGTAAATATTTGATATATCGTTTTTGATAGACTTCCAAGGCTCTTCCTTGTCCTCATAACTATACATTTTATTCATAGAAACATCTTTAGATTTATCCAATAATCCTATGAATAGATTATAAGTACCACCTTCAGCATCATTATATCCTGCTTCCAGGTTAGCACCACAAGGATCCAGCCCCTCACCAGCGTATACTTTTCCTGAATAAGCCATACTGAATACCATGATAAATGCTAGTAGCATTGCAGATAATCGAAAATCTTTTTTCTTTCTGATATTCATCATTTTTTCATTCCTCCTTTATAACTTTCTTCCTTCTCATCCTATATCAGGAAATTGAAATACCTATGTCATTTTTATTCCAATTCAATTTCCTAATAAATTTATTTACCATTATTATAATACACATTAAAAACATGTATTACAACAAACAAACCATACATATAAGTTAATAATATTAAAAAGTATCCATTGAATACCCCAGTATAACTGGTTTTGAATAATCCTTTTTTTAGAAACCATATCCAAACAAATAACAGCAGAAGTACTAGACTTCCGCTGTTATTTGATATCTGTTATATGTCACCTATTTAACTTTACCCTTGAAGCCGCCCTTCTTGAACAGCTTGGTGTAGGTCTTTTTAGCCTTCTTTGGAACTTTGAAAACTGCAGTCTTCGGAACGCCCTTAAATGCATTCTTTCCAACAGTCTTTACATTAGCACCCTTGAAGGTCCCCTTCTTCATGCCCTTACAATCCTGGAAAGCACCTGCTTCAATCTTTACAAGACCTGCTGGTAATGTAACATTTTTCAGCTTTGGACACTTCTTAAATGCGCCCTTCTTAATTGTCTTTACTGATGCAGGAATGGTAACATCAGTGAGAGTCTTATTATTCGCAAATGAGTTTGCAGCAATTGAAGTTACCTTTGCAGTCTTTCCATCTATATTGTAGGTTGAAGGTATTTTATATTTCTTTTTCTTAACCTTCTTAGGAGCCTTAAATTCAACTTCTAAATTATCACCATCTGACTTAGTTACTGTGAATGTTGCACCTGTAGACTTGTCTGTCTCAGTTGTTCCAACTGCTACTGCAGGAGCCTCTGTTGGAGCTGCTGTAGGTGTTGGTGTTGCTGCTGTTTGTCCAGGGTTTGCAGGTGTCTCAGTTGGAGCGACTGTAGGCTCTGCCGTTGGCTCTGCTGTCGGTTCTGCTGTAGGTTCCGGTGTCGGTTCATCAGTCGGTGCTACTGTTGGTGTTGCTGTTGGATTAACCACATTCTTTGGAGTAAACTTAAGAACCTTATTCATTATAATGAATTCATGCATAGTAGGTTGCTGATAACCTACTATCTCGTATCCATTATCCGCCATATAAGCCTCTGCCTGAGAAGTTGCAGTTACATCAGCTACAGCTGTAAGCGTTGCTTCATCTGCAGTCCATGGAGCCAGATAATTTCCATCAATTTCAAATCCCTCAGGCTCTTTTTCTACTTCAACTATGCAATAATCCGTAACATTAGCCTCTATAGGTGCAAGACTTGTATTAAGCATTATTTTAGGCATAATAGTATAGTATTTTCCATCCTTCTTATAAGGAGAGAACATACCATCTCCCGGATCATTAAGATCTAATGAACTAAGCCCTGTATAAACTCCAATAGTTCCTTCTCCTGAAGCAAGATCTGCTGGAATTTCCTCACCATCAGCAATCGCTTCTGCGCCATTAGTATTTTCTCCATATGTAATAGTAGGAGCAGTAAACCACTTTCCATTATGTTTCTCTATAAGAGAATAATAATTATCGTCATCAGGATACTTGATATAATATTCTCCAGCCTCGTTCTTGAATAACAGTTCTGTAGAGATAGATCTATAAACCTTAAGATCATTATTTATATATGTTTTTTTAAACTCTCCTGGTGCTTCATTAGACTGATAATCAAGCTCTTCAGAAATATCACCGTCCCAAGAAAGAACTGAGCCTATTTTATCAGCTACGCAGAAAATAAATTCCATATTATTTCCGCCCTCATCCTGATTACCACTATACATAGTAACCGTAGCCTCGGAACCTATATGAAGTTTACCATCAGTATAGTAACTATCATCCACCTCAAATGGAGGATACTCAGTTCCACAAAACTTAGCTGCGGCATGTTCAGTTTTATTCTCATTTATTACAAGACTTCCACTACCTTCAATAGATATTTGAGCTTGCATACCTTCACCTATAGTTCCTATAGATGAATCTCCTTTAAGAGCTATCTTAAAATCTGCTCCCATTCCATCTACAAATATCTCCATCTGAGGATTATCGTAATTATCTATGGTCAGAGTGTTTTTGCTCTTATCGTAAGATAATCCCTCATATGGATTAGCTATTCCATCCATCTGCGGATTCCAGGAATTGTACAAATATCTTTCTGTGCCATAATATTCATCTTCAGGTTTAGCCGCGTCACAAATGCGAATATAACCAACCGGATCACTGTCTTTTGCACTTACCGGAACTGTAGTTATGAGACCACAAACCATTACAGCACATAAGGTAAATGCCTTAGCTCTTCTCATAAATTTTTTGATCATAGAGTTTTTTCCTCCTTTTTAGTTTATTTAACCTTACCCTTGAAGCCGCCCTTCTTGAACAGCTTTGTATAGGACTTTTTAGCCTTCTTTGGAACCTTGAAAGTAGCTGTCTTAGGAATTCCCTTAAATGCATTCTTTCCGACGGTCTTTACATTAGCACCCTTGAAGGTTCCTTTCTTCATGCCTTTACAATCCTGAAAAGCACTTGCTTCAATCTTTATAACACTTGCTGGTACTGTAACCTTCTTCAGCTTTGGACACTTCTTAAATGCGCCCTTCTTGATTATTTTTACTGTTGAAGGAATAGTAACGTCAGTGAGAGTCTTATTATTTGCAAAGGAATTAGCTGCAATTGAAGTTACCTTTGCAGTCTTTCCTCCTACATTATAGGTTGAAGGTATCTTAACTTTCTTTTGCTTAGCTTTCTTAGGAGCCTTATACTCAACTTCTACATTATCACCATCTGACTTGGTTACTGTAAATGTTGCACCTGTAGACTTGTCTGTCTCACTTGTTCCAACCGCTACTGCTGGAGCTTCTGTTGGAGCTGCTGTAGGTGTTGGTGTTGCTGCAGATGCTGCTCCTCCCTGTCCAGAATCTGCCGGAGCTGCAGTAGGTTCCGGTGTCGGTTCCTCTGTCGGTTCTGCCGTAGGTTCCGGTGTTGGTTCCTCTGTTGGCTCTACTGTCGGTGTAGCTGTAACTGTTGGATGAACTGACTTAATTACAAGAGGATCCTGATATATAGCATAGGAATAGTAAGTTTCTGTGATAGTAGGTGTGTAACCCTCCAGATGTTCATAGTGTAAATCCTGCTCCCCAGTATATTCACGCTGGTAAACCGGATTTGCCAGATATGTTTCCTCAGCACCTACTCCAGCTAAATAGTACTGCTTCATTTCAGCATCATAGAATATTAAATCATTTTCAAGACTATAAACCGTATATGTATAGGTCCACTCATCAGGTGTAATAGTTTCATCACCATTTTTATCTTCATAATCACTATTATGACGTACTGCAAATTTTTTACCATCCTTATCAGTACACTCATATGCATAGGACAGATCATCTACATGTCTTTCCAGTGAAACATCAATTGTAACCTTTTCATCATCAAGATGAACGTATGGTTTTCCTTCAAGATCATCAGGAATACTGGTATATGTATCATAATCGGCTAAGAAATCACTTGCACTCACTGTCCAGTCCACCGTACTATCTGTATAACAGTTATTATTCTTCATATCATGAATTGCATATACAGTATATTTTCCAACTCCATTAATCTTATAATAACAATACTTCGAATATCCATGCTTCTTGCAAAGTATACCTGAGTCTTCTACAGCAGTATCTATATATACTCTCTCATAGATATCCTGTCTGTTATCATTTACTTCAAGCCCTTCAACTTTACCGTCGATTTTTATGGCTTTACCCTTATCGGCAGCCAGAGTGTTCATATTGCTCAGAGTAGGAATCTTCCCCTCAGACTCAGCCCATTTGTATCCGATAATATTCATATTTACATCTTCATCAATACTGAGATAAGTATTCTGAGAACTACCATTTATATATACTGAACCCATACATAGTTTATGATGCATAAAGAAGCCATCATCATCTTCATTAAAAGATACCTTATTTGGATCTACGGTAAGTGTACCATTACCTGTAAATTTGATATTATAGGTTTCTGCATCATCCTCTTCATTAACTGCCTCTATGTCAATAAGCAGAAGTTTGTTCTCACCTTTAACATCTATAGTGAGATCACCCTTAAGGATTGCAACATCCAGCACCAGCTTCTCCTGATTACAATTATTCAGGGTAAGAGTCCTGGACTTAGAATCATAGCTTACTCCTGAAGGAGCATCTTCTCCCGGAACTGTGTAGCTCGTTGCATATCCATCATAGAAATTATACCCTGCTTTTGGATCTCCCATAATTATAGAAATAGTGTCATCATTAGCATTAACTACCTTTCCTGTAATCGGGGAAATGAGTCCAACTGCCATAACCAATGCCAAAGATATGGCTTTCGCTCTTTTTATTACGTCTTTGACCATATAATTCTGCCCTCCTTTATACTAAGTTTGATTTTACCTTTTCTCCCCATAGCAAAATTCCAATACATAATGATTATATCAAATAATTGACATTTATACCACAAAATTGACTCATTTTGTCAATGACACTTGTTGTCAATTTTCAGCAATCACTTAGTAACAAAAGAGGATTCTTCACTATTTTTATTTCTGCTTTATTGAAGACTAAGTATTCTCGCCTGATACTGATATAAGAGACGTTATGAGAGATATTCCCATCCCAATAAGCGTGATATAAGGAAGCAGTCCCTTAGGTATACCCATCCAGACCAGGGCACCACTGAAATATGTTCCCAGCACACCAAGCAGTCCACCCAGGATAGGTCCAAGAATCCATATCTTTATTCGTATCTTCCTCTTTTCATAACATAAAATAGCAATTAAAAGAGGAAATATAACTCCGGGTGTATAAATAGAGTATGCTCCTGTCAGCAGATTCAGTATATCTCCTCTTCCTATAACCGCCAGGATCAGCGATACACCACCAATAACTGCCACGGTGATTCTCACCAGACCCACACTTTCCTTTTTCAGAACATCCTTTACAAATATAGTAGATGCATTAATGATACAGGTATCTGTGGATGATAAAATCGCCGAAAGAAGACCAAATATAAGTATCACACCCAGTGGTTTTGGTATCAGACCGATCACATACATGAGAGCCTTTCCATCTCCCAGCTCCTCAGGAGTTACATTTGCCCTGACCCACATTCCAATAAGAGTAATAACCACCGAGAAAATCAGAAGAACTATTCCCGCGGCAAATGCAGAACGTTTCGCTGTTCTTTCATCTTTTGACATGAAATTTCTGGACATGATGTCAGGTCCCAGAAAATATACTCCTCCAATTATGAACAGCTGAGTAAAAAGATTCATAGGCGGATAATCCTTATTGAGAAACTCTATCCCATTAATAACAAATTCCAAGTTCCCCCCTTTTACCAGATATAAATATCCACAGCAGATAACAATGCCCACAAATATAATGATCAGCTGTACCTTGTCAGTTTTAACGACGGACATCTGACCTCCGACAATTGTATATCCTATAACAATGATTGAAACGATAACAAAAATAAGCTTGCTGCTTTTTCCTATAGCAAATGTAACTAAAGCATTCATTGCAACCAGCTGCCCTGCTATAACACCTATCCATGATACTACTATTATAAGTGCCAGAAGAAGCTCGGCTGCTCTTCCTACTGTAATGTATGCCAGATCAGGAAGGGTATCAGCCCCGGTTTTTCTTACCTTTTCAGAAAGAATGAATGACTGAAGTATGAGTCCAACTGCCCCAAATATCAGCCACCATATTCCTGGAAATCCTATCTGATAAACCGTATCAGTTAATCCGATGGTAGTAGAAGCTCCCAGCATGGTAGCAAGAAGTGTCATGGTAACTGCAAAGGAAGTCTGATTTCTACCTGCCACACCATAATCTTCAAAAGTACTTACTTTTTTCAGATCAAAAAAACCTATAATTATAAAAGTAGCAAGATATAGTCCAAGTGCTGCCAGAAATAAAGTATTCATAATGCGTCCTTTCATGGTTCATAAGTAATCTTGTAATAGCTAAGTAAATCTATCACAACATAAAAATAATGTCAACCTGTTTTATTATATAGGTTGACATTAGTATTTTAAGGTTGACATTATTTTTCTAAAACACATTTGAAAACACTTGCAATCAGCTTATTTTTATCTATTTTCTTTTCTGATTTTATATTCTCCGTCAAAATACCTATACCTGCTATGTAATTACTATACTCTCCCGTTTCCATATCAGATATTCCCTCGGTAAGTATGCCGCATATTTTCCTGCTTCCCTGGTATATCCGCCCCTTATCCTTTATTATCAGACTGATTCCCAGCTCACGCTCTAAAACAGCTGCAACTGATTTTACTATGTAGTGCGATATATTCTTACTACCACTCTTCATCTTATCAGGCTCTAGAATGATACTCAGATATATTCCTCCATCAGGTGAGTTAAATCTGCTTCTGCTATGTCCACGACCTGCCGACTGAGTCAGAGCAATGATGAGACTTCCGTGAACAAACGCCCTGTCGCTATTTATGAGCAGTCTCTTTGCCTCGGTATTTGTGGAATCTATCTCTTTATATACATAAATTGGAGTTGTAATCCACCGTCTTAATGCCTCTTCAGAAATAATATCGCTATCGACACTCAGGCAATAACCTTTATTATTCACAGATTCTATCTGATAACCTGAGTTCCGGAGTTCACTTACAGCTTTCCATATAGCATTTCTGGAAACATGACACTCCGTCGCAAGAACTTCTCCTGATATATACTGTCCCTTGGATTTTTCCAGTCTTTCAAGAATCACACTTTTTGTACTCATACATTTCACCCGCAAAATTAATAATGACATGAGGTCCAAAATATTTTGAGCCCAGCCCACTACATATTAATCAGAATCATTAATATAAGTCAAGATTCAAACAGATTCTGCGA
>CACZOE010000059.1 GCA_902782695.1 uncultured Lachnospiraceae bacterium
CAGCTATATACTGAGTTGCACTTTTAATCAGTTTTTCCATATGTCTATACCTTCGACATACTTATAAAGCATTATTCTTTTTCCTTGTAATGATGTGCCTGTTCAAGCATCATGGATTTAACCTTCATAAGACGAACCTGAGTAGATCTCTCATTTTCATCAAGCTTCATGGTTATATACTTGATGCTCTCCTGTGTTTCAGGAATGATGACATGTTCCAGAGCATTTACACGACGTCTGGTCTTTTCTATCTCAGCAGCCATCAGCTGACAGGATTTTTCTACTTCAGCCAGTTTCAACATATCAGGAAATACATCTGAAAGTGAAGATACTGCTCCGTCCAGATCTCCTGAGGTAAATGCAAAGCCGTAGGAATATATATCATTCTCATCAGCAGTTTTGGTCTTAAAATCAAAAACCGGTATATCTACACTCATTACATTTTTCTTGTTCTGAATAAGGGATACTTCCTGCTTAGGTGCCATGAGCGCGGTCCTGAGCGTCTGTTCAGACATTCCTGCCTTGGCAAGAACGAAGTTCTTATTGGCGGCCTTTATTCCGTCTTCAACCTTCTGTCTCAGCTCCATGTTTACTTTAACAAGTTCAAGGAATTCACGCATAAGCTCATCACGTTTATCCTTTAGAAGGCGATGTCCCTTAACTGCAGTATTCAGTTTTTTCTTTAAGCGGGTTAATTCCATTCGTGTAGGAATTATATTCTGTGTCGCCATGTATTACACCTCAACCTTAACTTCTTCTTTTTACGATAAAGCATGCTATGTTCACTCATTCGGAAAGTCCGTGCTTACGCACTCTATCGTCTGCTTCGCAGACACTTTCCTCATGTACGTTCACATAGCTCGTTCGTTGCAACAATATAAAAATTATGCAAGCATATTTTTATATTGTTTTACTCACTTCTATGCTTTATCGTGCATAGTATTCATCTAGGAATTTATCATTAATTCTCTTCAGCTCGGATCTTGGAAGTATTCTCAGGAGCTCCCAGCCAATATCAAGTGTTTCCTGAATATCTCTGTCAGCCTGATATCCCTGTGAAACGTATTTTTTCTCGAACTCTTCTGCAAATTTTGCATAGAGAAGATCTATATCTGTAAGAGCTGCTTCACCGAGGATAACCATAAGCTCTTTAGCCTCTTTACCACGAGCATAAGCTGAGAACAGCTGGTTCATTGTTGCAGCATGATCGGCTCTTGTTTTGCCTTCACCGATACCTTTATCCTTCAGACGTGAAAGTGAAGGAAGAACATCGATAGGCGGTGTTATACCTTTACGATAAAGCTCACGGGAAAGAATTATCTGTCCCTCTGTTATATATCCCGTAAGGTCAGGAATAGGATGAGTCTTATCATCCTCTGGCATGGTAAGGATAGGAATCATAGTGATGGAACCGCCCTTACCTCTCTGACGTCCTGCTCTTTCATACATTGTAGCAAGGTCAGTGTACATATATCCAGGATATCCACGACGTCCCGGAACCTCCTTACGAGCTGCACTTATCTCACGAAGTGCATCAGCATAGTTAGTAATATCTGTCATAATAACAAGGACATGCATGCCCTTTTCAAATGCAAGGAATTCTGCTGCTGTAAGCGCCATACGAGGTGTAGAAATACGCTCAACGGCAGGGTCATTTGCAAGATTTATAAAGAGAACTGTTCTGTCGATAGCTCCACTCTCACGGAAGGATTCTTCAAAGAAGTTTGCTTCCTCGAATGTGATACCCATTGCAGCAAATACAACGGCGAAATCTTCATCCTTACCTTTAACCTTTGCCTGACGTGCTATCTGAGCAGCCAGCTGTGCATGTGGAAGACCTGAAGCAGAGAAAATAGGAAGCTTCTGTCCACGTACAAGAGTATTCAGACCATCGATGGCAGATACACCTGTCTCAATGAACTCTGAAGGATATGCTCTTGCAGCAGGATTCATAGGAAGACCATTTATATCCATACGTGCATCCGGGAGGATTTCTGGACCACCATCGATGGTACGTCCGAGTCCGTCGAAGACACGACCAAGCATATCTCCTGAAACTCCAAGCTCCAGGGAATGACCTAGGAATTTAACCTTACTGCTCTCAAGGTTAATACCGGTAGCTGCATCAAAGAGCTGTACCAGTGCATTTGAACCGTCTATCTCAAGAACCTTACAACGACGTTTCTCACCATTTGAAAGCTCTATCTCACCCAGCTCATCATACTTTACATTCTCAACATTCTTTACAAGCATAAGTGGTCCTGCCACTTCCTGTATAGTACGATATTCCTTCGGCATTAGTCTTCCTCCTTTCCTATAATTCCAGACAGCTCACGGATCAGCTCATCATGAACCTTCGTGTACTGTGCCTCTATATTTTCTTCAAGTGTATATTTATAACGTCCTATATCCTCACGAACAGGAAGTGCAACTATATCATTAATATTAGCACCATCCTTAAGAGCATTAACGCTCTCCTCATAGAACTGATATACAAGCTTTTGCATGTAGAACTGCTTCTGCATTGATGTATAAGTATCTATCTCATCAAATGAATTCTGATGCAGGAAGTCCTCTCTGATTGAACGGGCAGCCTCCATCTTAAGTCTGTCCTGTGGAGAAAGGGCATCCATACCTACCATCTTAACGATTTCATTAAGGGATGCTTCTTCCTGAAGAAGACTCATCAGTTCCTGTCTGGTCTTCATCCAGTCTTCATCTACATTTTTATCAAACCATGCCTTCATCTCATCCAGGTAAAGGCTGTAGCTGTTCAGCCAGTTGATAGCTGGGAAATGTCTCTGATATGCAAGGCTTGCATCCAGTGACCAGAACACCTTTACGATACGAAGTGTTGCCTGTGAAACCGGCTCAGAAATATCACCACCTGGAGGCGATACTGCACCGATAGCTGAAAGAGCACCTTCTCTCTCATCGCTTCCCAGACATACTACATGACCTGCTCTCTCATAGAACTGAGCAAGACGTGATGCAAGGTAAGCAGGATAACCTTCCTCACCTGGCATTTCCTCAAGACGTCCTGACATCTCACGAAGAGCCTCAGCCCAACGAGATGTTGAGTCAGCCATAAGCGCAACTGAGTAACCCATATCTCTGAAATACTCAGCAAGTGTGATTCCAGTATAGATAGATGCCTCACGGGCAGCAACAGGCATATCTGATGTATTTGCTATAAGAATGGTTCTCTTCATAAGTGATTCGCCTGTACGTGGATCCTTAAGTTCAGGGAACTCATTCAGAACGTCGGTCATCTCATTACCACGCTCTCCACATCCGATATATACTACGATTTCAGCATCTGCCCACTTAGCCAGCTGATGCTGGATAACTGTTTTACCTGATCCAAATGGTCCAGGAACAGCTGCCACACCACCCTTTGCTATAGGGAAAAATGTATCAACTACTCTCTGTCCTGTAATAAGTGGCTGACGTGGTGGAAGCTTTTTCTGATATGGACGACCTTTACGAACAGGCCACTTCTGCATCATCATAACATCCTTATCACCATCAGCAGTTTCAATTACTGCTACAGTATCAGTAACTGTAAATGAACCACTCTGGATACTCTTTATCGTTCCCTCTATTCCATAAGGAACCATGATTTTCTGTGTTACAACCTCGGTCTCCTGAACAGTACCGATTATATCTCCGGCGATAACTTTATCACCAGCTTTTGCCGTAGCCACAAAATCCCATTTTTTCTCTCGATCAAGTGAAGGTACTTCAACACCTCTTGCAAGAAGATTACCACCTGTAACTTCCATGATTTTTGTAAGAGGTCTCTGAATACCATCATAGATGGATCCCATAAGTCCAGGACCAAGCTCAACTGAAAGAGGAACCTCTGTTGATTCTACAGGCTCGCCAGGTCCAAGTCCCGCTGTCTCCTCATAAACCTGAATGGATGCTTCATCACCATGCATCTCTATTATCTCACCGATAAGTCTCTCATTACTAACACGCACAACGTCAAACATATCTGCATCACGCATGCCTGTAGCGATAACAAGAGGACCGGCTACCTTTTTTATCTTTCCAACTACTCCCATGGAGCGTCTCCTTTCTACTTAAGAACACCTCATCAGGCTGTTCTGTGATTTCAGTCACTGAAGAGAATATCCGAACCTACTGCCTGCTCAACTGAACGGCGAACGGCTCTTATTCCGTCTCCTGTATTTCCTTTAACACCAGGTATCTGAATGATGGCCGGTGTCATTACTTCATTATATTTTTCAATCTGCTTTGCAGTCATATCTGCCATTTCTTCAGTTATATAAATGATTCCATAACCACTGTTGGCCAGATTCTTTAATGTCTTAATGGCCTCTTCCTGTCCTTCTACAGGAAATGTGCTGAGTCCTAAGGAAGCAAAACCATAGATACTATCATAGTCGCCCATTACGGCAATCTTATTATCATCCATACATCTTCCTTACCCTTTCCGAGATAATCTCATTGCTGAATCCATTTGCTTTAGCAGTCATTATGATTCTTGCAGTTTTTATCTCATTTTGTTTAGCCAAAAAGAATGCAACGACAGGTCCGCTGGACTGTATATTGGTCTTCTGATTCATAAGTGTTTTCATTACATGATCATCACACCACTTCTCAAAAGCAGAAAATGAATCTTTTAGTGCTTCAACAGCTGCACCAAAACCTGCTTTATTTAAAAATTCATAAACTGCATCACGGCTATTAGCCGCAGCAATAGCAAGCCCCTTAACATCTAAACGTCTGTTTGGAGCAAGAGCCTGCTCTATGATTTTGAGCGATTTTCTGGTATCCGCTGCTCTTACAGCTATTTTGATATCCGAAATAACAACCTTGGTTTCTGCATAGTCAGCAAGAAATTTATCCTTTGTGGTTGCAGCTTCCTTTTCAATAGCATCAAGGCATGCCCTGTCTATCATAACATCAAGACGTTGTCCATCGCGTGTGGTTAACATAACATCTAATGCTTCTTTGGCCACAGCAGCCATATCCTCAGGGAGTTTTTCAAAATCCTTCTCTCTGATGATCTGCATCAGCTCATTCTTTCCATATTTCTCATGCTCATAGAAAGCCTGACCATCATCTAATCCGGTACAAACTTCCTTTATAGCAGCTTTGAGATTATGATAAAGCTCTTGAATAAAAAGTGTATCTATTATTCTCTCATCTACACCCAGAGTTCTGAGAAGCTTCATCTGTTTCTCTTCCTCCTCAGAAAGAACCGTTTCCATGTCAGCATCTACTGAACCATTTCCCCAGCCTTTCTCAGTAAGATAAGACAGAACTTCTTTCTCACTTTTCATTCCAACCATGGTCTGGACATCAGCGTCTGTCAGAAGCGTTTTCTCTTTAGCACGGATACAGGCAACAGCGTAAATGTAATCCGCATCTCTCATATCTTCGTCTCCTTATGCCCAAAGCATTTTATTTACAATATCTATAAGTTCTTCTTCATTCTCCTCGAAGAGAGCATCAAATGAAGAATTGATTTCTATGTTTCCATATTTAAGGATAAATCCGCCATCTATAGCGGCAGCATCTTTTGAAACTTCCAGAGTTCCACCACATTTTTTAGCAATACTCTCAGCTGACTTTTCAAAATCTTCAGGTACTCTCTCTACATCCCTCTTACTAAGGAAGAGAATCCCATCTTCAGGCTGAACCTGTTTCTCAAGCAGCTTTGATAATGCATCAAAATAGTCTTTTGTATCTAAACCAAGGAGTTTATCCTTCGCACC